>JADFGI010000185.1 GCA_022567815.1 Nitrospinota bacterium | reverse complement strand
CGGCCATTAAGGCCGTCAAGGAGGCGGCGCCTTTCTATCCTTTTCCGATCAATATAAAAAAGGAAAAGTTGTCAATCCTGGCGACTTTTATTTACAGTCCAAATTACGGATTGTTGAAGAAATAAAACCTGAAGCGCCTTAAGGGCGTCTCGAAAAAATCAACCTGGACTATGAGCCAACCCCTTAAGATAAGGGGCTGGCGATTGCAAAGGCCAGAAAATATTAATTTTTAGAGATCTCCATAATACTTTCCAGTAATGAACGCGATACGGCTTGCTGTTATTTTATTGGCCCCTCTTGCCTCCGGCTACACCATCTTGTTGGACCGGGATATTGCGGGCCTGAATTTATTTAAGCGGTTGCTTCTGACGCTCCAACGCGCGGGAATAGAGAACTTTGTGGTTCTCTCAAAGCATCTGCCGCAGGAAAAATGGTCCGAGATCGAAAATGATCTTCATGAAGATGTCCGCTTTAAAGGACAACTGTCCTGGTCGGACCAAAAACAATATATACAGAATGGGGATGAAAACCTGCATCAGGCGTTTGACGACCCTCGCGGATTTCTGTTGTTGGATGGAAACCTGGTGACTTCAGCGAAGTTGATTGATGATTTCATCTGGAAAACCTGGTGGACCGATATTGGAATCAAACAGCAAATCGCCCGATTAAAATTCATCCAGGATGATCCGGCAAGGATATTCATTTTTCCTCCGCATTCCGGGAAACGGTTGGACGACTTTCTGAGGAGCGATACCCTCGACGGCCCCATCGAACCGGTGAGCATGGAAGGAGAATCTTTCCTTCTGAAAACGGTGGAGGATGCCCCTTCCGCAAGGCAGGCCGAAAGAGAGGTGATTCAAAATCACAAGTTTCACTATTCCCAACTGATGGACAAATGGTTCAATTCTCATTTTTCCCTGCCGATTTCTTCCCGCTTGGTAAAAACTTTCCTGACGCCCAACCAGGTCACGCTTTTGGGCCTGCTCATCGGCCTTGGTGCCGGGTGGTTGTTCTCCCTGGGCAATTATTGGGGGGGGCTTTTCGGCGGCATTCTCCTGGTTGGAACCGCCATCTGGGATTGTTGCGACGGTGATGTGGCCCGGCTGAAATTCATGGAATCGGATTTTGGGGATACTCTTGATACCTGTTGCGACAACATCATCAATGTTTTCGTATTCACGGGAATGATGATTGGTACGGCGCGTTCGCAGGGGTTGAGTTACGCGTTGACGCCTTTTGCTCTCCTGGCGCTCGGAGGAACGGCTATATTCATCCTTATTTACTTTCCCAAAGGCGGCAAGGGCAGTTTTTTTAAAGACACCTGGATGTACGGCCTCATCCAGGTTTTAGCCAGCAGAAATTTTATTTATATTATCCTGATCTTCGCCGTTTTTGGCCGCATCAATTGGTTTCTCTGGTTGGCCGGAATCGGTTCCAACGCGTTTGCCCTGATCCTGTTTTTTGTAAAAAGAAGAATTTCTCCCTCCGGCAAAAAAAACTGCAAAAATGAAATGCCCATAGCCGCCGCAAACCCTCCCCTGTAATTGCCGTTCTTTCAAACCTATTCATTGATTTTCAAGCCAGTACTGGGTTTCAGCCGTGTCCGGCAGTGATGGGGAGCGGCTTTACTGCATTGATTTTTTTGTCTTTTTTGCTATTCTTGGAAATTATAACTCTATTTAAAAATGTTGCCTCATGTCTCTTAAGATCGGCCATCAGAAATCCGTACTTGAAAATAAAAATTTGTTCGCAGTACTGGTTCTATCCGATCCACCTTCTTTCTGCAAGGCGGAGGACTGGTATTGGAATAAAATTGCCGGCGTCCCATTTCTTTTGCGAAATATTCTCAGCATTCAACAGGGGGGGGTGAAGCGTCTTATTCTTTTTGCAGGTAAAAATGCACCTGCGATAGAAAAACTTTGCCGGAGAGCTAGAAATGATTCGAGGGTCCGGTTGAAACTGGAATGTGTTTCCGGGCCTGAAAATTTAGTCGAATCCGTTAAGGCAGACAGTGGCGCACTATTTTTGGATGGCTCCGTTCTCAACAGCATAACAGGGATTGAAGCAACGCTCCAATCCGGTCTCGCCGGAAAAAACCAGGGAACCAGCCGGGTACTTTCCATGGACCCGGAAAACCTGGAATCTCTTGTCGAACGTATTGAGGATCAAGGTCTGTTGGCCTGTCTGGGGAAAATTAATTTCCAGGATCTCCGTCCGCCAACGGAATTTTCTCAGGATGGCGCTCTCAAGGTCGTGTTTGCGGAGGCAGATGAGAATTGGCGCCTCGCCCACCCGGAAGATTTTGACACTGTGAGCGACCGGCTCATCAAAACCAGTGGGTTGAGCAACGACAGTTTTATGGATCGATATTTCACCCGCCATGTCTCTCGTCAACTGACGCGTCAAATCATCAAAACGCCTATTACGCCCAATCAACTAACCATCGTGAGTCTGGCCGTCGGATTGGTGGCGGCAGGGTGTTTTCTGTTCGGGGGATATGGGTTGAGCATTTTAGGCGCGGGGCTTTTGCTACTCTCCGCCTGCATCGATTGTTGCGATGGCGAAATCGCACGGCTCAAGTTTATGGAATCGCACTTTGGAAAACGGTTGGATATTTTTTGTGACAACCTGGTCCACGTCGCCGTCTTTTTTGCTATTGGGATGGGGTTGTACGGCTCCACCAACAAAAGTTTGTTTATTCTGCTCGGCAGTCTTGCTGTTATGGGAAGTCTGATTTCTTTCATTTTGTTGAGTCCGAAAATCGTGAACAGTAAAAGTCAGAGCAGTCATTTCCAATTGTCTGTAAACCGCGAAAAAGATTTCGTGGATCAACTGGCCAACCGTGATTTCACTTATTTTTTATTCATCATGGCCATGATCGGAAGTTTGGATATCTTCATCGGCCTGACCGCCGTAGGGGCAAACGCATTAGCCGGATATCTCCTTTATAACAAGTTTAAAACCGCATCTTAAGGCACGGGAAACCTGGGCGGTAATCTAAAAAATCCTGTGGAGGATGAAATGGCGAGTCCGATAGAAACCATCGTCAATGGGTTGAAGGAAGCTAAATCCAGGGGACGGGGTTGTATCCTTTTAACGGGAGCGGGGTGCTCGGTGCCTGCGGGGATTCCAGACGCGGCTGGCTGGGTGGAGCGGATTAAAGACCGGTTCCCGAAGGTTTTTTCCAATACTCAGGTCAAGGACTATCACCATCTCGTCGCGGCGTTGACGCAGGAGGAACGATCTCAAATTTTTTCGGAGACCCTTCAAAAGACAAGGATCAACTGGGCGCATATCGCCATCGCTCAATTGATGAAAGAGAATTTCATCGATCGGGTGATGACCACCAATTTCGATTCGTTGACCCGGAAGGCATGCGCCCTTGTGGGCGAATTCCCTGCGGTTTATGATGGCGCGTCAGCAAATTTGAATGGAGGGAGTTCAATATGGCAAGGCTCGATCACTCACCTTCATGGGCAATACCCAGGGGCGGTCGATATTATTACGGAAAAAGGATTCCATGCCCTGTATCAATCCTTGGGCCCTTCATTCAAGGAAAATGATTTCAAGGATTATCTATGGATCGTGGTGGGATTTGGCGGAATCAAGGATCCGGTTTTTGAGCTTTTAAAAAAGGCCGGCCATTTTGAACAGGGGCTCTATTGGATAGGTCATGAAGATGCGCCTCCCTCTCAACAGGTGCAAGAGGGTCTGCTGAGTAAGAACAAGGGCGCGGTTTATGTCCAGGGGTACGACGCCGATTCTTTTTTAGTAACGCTGACGCAGGCTTTGGGGATTTTCCCACCCGAGTTCGTTTTCCAACCGTTCTCTCATTGGAACCACCTGGTTCAATCCATATCGCCTTTCCCGATTCCGGGGCAAAACCGAAACGATACCATCGACATTACCCGGACGTTCAGCGACGAGATGGAAAATTCCATTTGCCAGTTTGAACGGTCGAAAAATTCTGGAGCATCGGATGAATCAGCCGCCTCCCAGGAACGCCGGGATGTAATCGGTTCCACTCTATCAGCGCAACGTTATCTTTTGGCGGGCCAGCCGGACCGGGTTCTCACTTACCGGAAACAGTATGACCAGACACCGTCTCCTGCATTGGGTGAATTGGTGTATTGGGCCTCTGTTATAAAAGGCGACGAACTCATGTTGGAGTTCAGCGCTCAGGAGAATAAACAGGACGCGTCCTCACTGCTGAGCCAGGCGGCGGAAAAATACCAGGCCGCCTGCGAAATTTGTCCCGACAAATCGCCGGCGTTTTTTCAATTAGGGTCTGTGCTCATGACGCTGGCAAAACAAACAACCGGCGCATCGGCGGAAAAACTTTTTTCCCAGGCGGGAGAGAAATTCCTCACGGCGGTGGAATTAGATCCCAAAGCTTATAAAGCCTGGCATGCCCTGGGCGTCGCCTGTTTTAAGCGCGGTCTTCTCCTGCAGGACAAAATGGCCGAACCCATGTTTGCGCAGGCCGTACAAAATTTTCAATCGGCCCTCGCCATCCGGGAAGATTTGCCGGAAACCCTGTTCGGTTTGGGAAAAGCCATGGTGCGTCAGGCCAGATGGGTCAAGGGCGGGTCCGCCGTTCAGCTGTTCGCCAAGGCGATGGAAAAATTTCAGAGCGGTCTCAAGTTTCAGCCAAACCATTATGAGGCGCTTGTCTCCTGGGGACAAATCCTGATGAAGCAGGCCGAAAATATGGAACGCGAGGAGGGCGATGCCCTGTTGGCGCAGGCGCAGGAAAAATTTTTTGCCGCTCTTAAAATTAAACCTGATTTTTATTCAGCCCACTCCAGCCTGGGTAAGGTTTTCTGGATGCGCGGCGCGAGGTGGAATGTGGATAACGCGGATGCATTCTTCTCTCAGGCGATCGAAAAATTTGAAGCGGCCCTTGCCCTCAACAGCAAATTGCCCGAGGCGCTTTATGGATGGGGATGCGTATTGTTCACTTTGGGCATGAAAAACAAAGGAGAAAAAGCGTCGCGGTTCATGGAACAGGCGGTGGAAAAATACAAAATGGCCCTGGCCATTGAACCCAAAAATTGCGACGCCTTGAATTCCTGGGGCAACGCCTTGTCTGTTCTGGCAAAAAATACCGACCCTTCGGAAGCTGAAATTATTTACAGTCAGGCGGCGGCCAAATACCAGGAAGTGCTGACCCTGCAACCCAAACATTCCCAGGCGCTGACCGATTGGGGAAATGTCCACCTCAATCTTTCACGCATCAAAAAAGGCAAGGAAACCATCTTTTTGGATCATGCGGCGGAAAAATACCGGGCCGCTCTTGAAGTCGAACCGCAAAACGCGGAGGCGTTGAGTCAGTGGGGAACGGTGCTTTTCCAGATGGCGCAAAGAAAAGACTTCCCGGACACGGCCAGGCTTTTGAAAATGGCCGAGGAAAAATATCAGGCCTCTTTGACAATCAAACCGGCCAACCCGGATACCTACAATAACCTGGGATGGATATTGGCCCAAAATGCCATTAAGGGAGACGATAAGGACAAGGATGCTTTATTCAGCCGGGCGGGAGAAAATTTTCAGGCCGCCGTTGAGTTGGATCCCGACATGAGCCGGGCCTATATCAACTGGGGCGTGGCGCTCATGGAACAGGCCAAAACCAAAAAGGGAATCAACGTGCATCCCTTCCTGGCCAACGCCAAGAAAAAACTGCAAAAGGGAGAAGATTTGCAACCGGGAAGCGGCTCCTATGCGCTGGCCCGCCTGCTGGCACTGCTTGCAAATGAAACCGGATGCAAGGAGTGGCTGGAAAAATCCAAAGCGTTGGGAACTTTGCCGCATCAGGATATCTGGATGCACGAGCCCGATTTTGACAACGTCCGTGAATCCCGATGGTTTAAAACCCTGGTCATGGATCAAATGACCAAAGTGATGAAGCCTCAAAAGAAGGAAGAGAATTTGGCCTCCAAGGCCTGATTTAGTAAGGGCGGACTTCCCGAGAAAATCGGAAGGTTGGGCGAGGGTTTTCGTAAAGAAGGGGATAACACTGATAAATAGGGAATTTTGAGTAAAACCAAGCCCAGAAAACTTGTTATGTTCAACCAGGGAACCAATCTTGGTGATCCTTTCTCAGTACGTCTAGCGCCTTATCCATCTGCTCAGTAAGCCCTCCGGTAACGAGTTGATAGTTCACCAAGGCCCGAAATAGCATCACGATGGCGTCGTTTTCGTTGTAGTCGAAGTGGTCCTCCATAGGATCATTTGCATGCTTCAGCCTATTTCGACTCTGGTTCACCAGATCAGACAATTTCTTTGTGGACACGGGGTGTCCAAACTCCTTTTTAGCTTCAGGAGCTTGGCGTATTCTCTCAAACATGTTGGTTCCACCTTTGTGCTCAACGAGTTTGCCAAGAATCTCTTCCGCCGC
>JADFGI010000184.1 GCA_022567815.1 Nitrospinota bacterium | reverse complement strand
AAGGCGGACCGATACGGATACGAATAGTAGGAATAACCGGGCGAGTAGCCCACGTAGGAGTGATGCCCGCGGTCTCGGTGGTGCCCGCCGTAGTGCAAGGAATCACCGTGATCGTCATGGTGGACGCCGCCGTACAGGCTCGAACCGTTTGATGCCGAACCGAGTGATATGTACCCGGCGTAGTGCTTTCCGACCGAACCCACCGTCAGACTGTAATAGCCTACAACCTTTTTTCCCCGACAGGCCACGTAAGTCTGAACGCTACCAGCTTGCTGGTTATTAAGTGCGTGGACCCGCAGGAAGCAATTCAGTTCTATTTTTCCGCAGTCGAACCCCTCGACATCGTGTTTGCCTGAGAGCTTTTCAATAGCTAAATGGGGCAACGGGGTTCTCAGTCAAAAACGCTGGGTTCGGAGAGCAATTTTTTCAGCCGGGGTTTGTCCATTGGTGGACGGTCGAGGACCGCTTGAAAAGCTTTCCATTGCTCATCGTCCAACAAAAAAAGTCTGCGGTCGGTCAGAGTTTCCTTGGCCGCCTTCAGACCATGCTCCAATAAAAATTCACTGACGTTTTTGTGGGCATATGATGCGGCCTGTTGCAAAAGCTTTTTAACCGTTGGGCTTGTGCGAATGTCGATGCGTTCCGATCGGGGTTCCATAGCTCGATTCTCCTTTGAACTTACCCATCGTAGCATACGGACAATGTCCTGACAAGGTAATCAGTAGGTCCATTTCCGGATGATTCTACCTTGGAATTTCCTCTAACCGGCCTTGATTAACCTGTCGATTTTCCAATCAACTTTGAATTCACCTATTTTCCCGGACCGGGTTTTATATTTCAGGAAACCCTCCTTTTCGCCAAACAGAAACAGATCGCGGGTGATGGCAACGTCCTGTTTGCAATATTCAATGATCTTGTCCATCTTGCCTTCCTTATACCATTGAATGGACATCAGCCCATCGGCGGATTTTTCAGCGTTCAGGGTGTGTTGCGCCAGATGATTGAGTCCCAGGCGGAAATTCAGGACTTTCTTGACATCCACCAGCATATCGAAGGTATTTATTTTATTCAGATTGAAGGGGCCATACCCCTCCAGCACGGTGTAATCGAATCCAATCACATTGAATCCCACTACCAGATCGGCGGTGCGTAATTTTTCCGCTAATTGCACTGCTTCGTCTTCCCTGTAGGTGAAATATTTTTGCTCCCGGCTGTCCCAAACCACGCCAACTGCTAGTTTCATCAGTTTGATCTGGACGGCAGACCAACCCCCGACTTCATCCGAGCTTTTCTGGGTTTCCAGGTCAAAATAAAGAATTCTCGGCGTCAGCTCCGGTTGTGCCGCCTTTTCAACCGGTTTTTCTTCCGGTTCCGAAAATAAATCCAATTGTTCGGCCATTTTTTTATTCTGATGTCCTTCGTGGTTGGAGAGTGGTCGTAATTTAGCATTCTCAAGATTCAAATCAAACCCTTTTTCCTTAGAGAGCCTGTCCTCAAATTATTAAAAGACACATAATTGTTGTTTTAGTTTGGGTAGATCACTGGATCGTCGTTGCGAGGAGCGTTAGCGACGAAGCAATCCAGAGACTCTGGGTCTACCCCTCCGGGGCATGAAGGCAAAGGTGGAATATCACAGCCACGCCGCTTGTCGCGGCTCGCGATGACGAAATATGCGATTTTGGCAAATACTTGAGGAAGTACACACATGAAAATTGATAATTTTGCGAATTTGAGGACACGCTCTAGTTTTGAATGAAAATATAAGGAAATCCTATCCTCCATCCATATTCGGGCTCATAAAAAAATTCTATTGATTTTAAAAGCTCCAAAACCATTAAAGTTTGCAAAATATCACGCCGATAAAGACTTTTAACAGCAAAGCTGACCCAATTTTACATCAAGTTGAAGAGACCCCATGGCCGAGTCATTTATATCGGGAATTAACTCCAATCTGGATACGGCGGATATCGTCAATAAGTTGCTCCAGTTACAAAGAAGACCCATTGACCAGCTGGAGGCCAAGGCGGATCTGGAAGCGGAAAAATTGCTCACTTTCCAGGACCTGCAATCACGATTGCAGACTTTTAAAAGCCTCGTCACCACCCTGAATTCGGAATCCAAGTTTCTTTCCACCCAAGGGGCGTTTGCCAACAACAGCGCGTTGGACAACAATCAGGTGGTCACCATCGACACCACCAGCCAGGCCGCTTCAGGAACATTTTCCCTGACCATCAACAGTCTGGCCCGTGAGAGCAAGCTGGTCTCTGAGGGATTCAGTTCCACCAGTGGCGCGGTTACTATAGGTACTATGGAGATCATCGTCGGAGGAGTAACGACTAGCATCACTATCGATTCCTCTAACAACACTCTGGATGGAGTGAGGCTGGCGATCAATAATTCGGGAGCCGATATCAAGGCTTCTTTTCTGAATGACGGTAGCGCCACCAACCCATTACGTTTGGTGATTTCCGGGACTAAAACCGGCATTGATAACAGTGTTTCTTTTGGGACTTCAGGAACATTGACGTTTACCGAAACCCAGGCCGCTCAAAACGCAAGCTTGACTCTGGACGGAATTACGATCACCAAGTCCAGCAACACCGTGACCGATATCATCGCTGGGACAACCCTTAAGCTGCAATCCGCAGGTTCGGGGACCATCACGCTGTCCTCGGATATCGATGCGGTCAAAGAAAAAATATCCAGCTTTGTTGATGGCTACAATGAGCTCGTAACCTTTATCAAGGAACAGCAGTTTTTGGATCCGGATACGTTTGAAACCGGACTTCTATTCGGCAATTTTACCGTCCAAAACCTTCAACAAACTCTGCGAAATATATTTAGCAGTAGGGTGGAAGGATTATCAGGAGACTTCAATTCCTTATCGCAAATCGGAATCAGGTCTCAGGCCGATGGCACCTTGGAAATAGATGATGGCGATCTGACCGAGGCCTTGACCTCTGATATTGGCAATATCGCCCGGCTTTTCGCAAGCAAGGGGAGGACCACGGACAGCGATGTCACCTTCATCGGGTTTACCAGCGTAACGCTTTCCAATACCTACGATTTAAGAGTTTCAGGTGGTGTTCCGCAATTGAGCGTCGCGGGACAGAATCAATTCACCGATGCTGTGGGATCGGGGAATTTCTTTTCCGGGGCCGTGGGCACTCCCGCGGAGGGTCTCAATTTCAGGATTGGAAGCCTTACCAATGGGTCTTTTGGGACGATAACTTTATCGTTTGGAGTTGGCGAATTGATCAACCAGATGTTGACCAAATTGACTGATAAATCGCTCAACGGTCCTTTGATCACCGAAATTGACACCTTTACCAGCACCATCAATGAGTTGGATGAACAGATCATTGCTCTGGAATCGCGACTGGAAGTTTTTGAAATCGATCTCAGGAAACGGTTCACCAATCTGGAAATCATTATAGGAAGATTGAACTCCCAAAAAGACGCATTCGAGAGCGCGCTTGGCGGGTTGAAAAATCTCTTCAAATAAGTAGATCTTGAACAGCAACGGACTTTAAAAGCAAAATTAAGGAGCTTATCGCAAAATGGTTTCCTCACGGTATCACAACGAATACAAGTACAATCAGATATCCACATCCAGTCAGGGCAAATTGATATTGATGATGTATGAAGGAGCCGTTAAATTCACCATGATGGCTCTAAAAAGTATGGATGAGGGCGACATTGCTGGAAAAGCCACCTATATCAGGAAAACCCACGATATTGTCAATGAACTTTCCGTTTCCCTCGACTTGAAAAAGGGAGGCGAAGTCACTGCCCGTCTGGAAACTTTGTACCAGTTTATTTTGCGTCAGTTGACCCTGGCCAATATCAAACCCGACCGCAAGGCGCTGGAATCGATTTTGAAAGTGCTGGAACCCCTGCAAGAGGCCTGGAGCCAGCTGTTTGATAACACCGTCCCCGTGGGGCAGGAAAAACCCCAGGTCTTGAAAAAAATTGCGGCCAGGATTTAAGGCGGCAACCTCGCCCCATCCTTTCCTTTCTGCACCGGCATGGCGCTGGCTCCTCCGCGGAGGGCGAGTTTGCTCACACTGGACCAAAAAGCAAAATCCTTTCTCACGCCAAGCCGCCAAGATCGCAAAGAAATCCACCACCTCATATTTGTTTAAAGAGTTCTCTGCTTCCCTCGCAGTGAAAGGGGTCGGTTCATCCTGTATATCCTGTTAATCCGGTCTAATTTTCCCGCGTTTTTTTGTTTTAGTAGCACAGGTTCTACTACTACAACATATTTGTATCTTTTCTAATATACAAGGCTGGAAAGCCTGTCCTACCACTACCGGTTTATTTTTTCTATCTGTGTTGATCTGTGGTTAATTCCTCTTTTCTCTCCTCCATTTTGCTTTGACAAGCTTTAGCCCTTGTGATAAAAACGGACTCCATTTTTCCCAATCGAAAACCACTAAATCAACCACTGATCTATGAAAATTCATGAATATCAGGCCAAGGAAATTCTTGCGAAATATAATGTTGCCGTGCCCAACGGAATTCTGGTGAATTCCGCCTCGGAAGCGAAGAATGCCGCTAAAAAACTGGGTACCGACGTGGTGGTGGTGAAAGCGCAGATCCATGCGGGGGGCCGTGGCAAAGGCGGCGGTGTCAAGCTTGCTAAAAGCCCGGAGCAAGCGGAAAAATATGCCGCTAAAATTTTGGGCATGACACTGGTCACGCATCAAACCGGACCTGAAGGCCGACTGGTCAAAAAGGTTCTGGTGGAAGAGGGCATGTCCATCGAAAGGGAGCTTTATCTGAGCATCGTGATCGACCGGCAGACCAGCCGGGTTCTCATCATGGCGAGTGAAGAGGGCGGTATGGATATCGAAGAAGTCGCTGAAAAAACCCCCGAAAAAATATTCAAGGAAGTGATCGATCCGGTGATCGGGGTCAAACCTTACCTGGCGCGCAAGATCGCGTTTGCGCTCAATCTGGAAGGGGACGTTCTGAAGAAAATGGTTCCTTTCATCATCAATCTTTATAACTGCTTTGTTAAAGAAGATTGTGACATGCTGGAGATCAATCCCCTGGTGACCACATCCGACAACCGGGTGCTGGCTTTGGACGCCAAGGTGAACATCGACGACAACGCCTTGTACCGCCATAAAGATACCCTTGAGTACCGCGACCTCGATGAGGAAGATCCCCTGGAAGTCGAAGCCTCCAAGTTTCATCTCAATTACATCAAGCTGGACGGAAACATCGCCTGCATGGTCAATGGCGCTGGGTTGGCGATGGCCACCATGGACATCATCAAACATTCCGGCGGCGAGCCCGCGAATTTTCTCGATGTAGGCGGCGGCGCTGATGAGGAAATGATCGAAAACGGATTCCGCATTCTGTTGTCGGATCCGAATGTGAAAGCCATCTTCATCAATATATTTGGCGGCATTTTACGTTGCGATATCCTGGCGCGGGGCGTGGTGGCGGCGGCGAAAAATCTCAATGTTCAGGTTCCCATCGTGGTCCGTATGGAAGGAACCAATATGGAAGAGGGACACGCCATCCTTAAAGAGTCGGGCATGAATTTTGTTATCGGAAACGGAATGAAGGACGGGGCCAGAAAGGTGGTTAAAGCAATCCAATGAGTATTCTAGTCGATGAAAAAACGAGATTGATCGTTCAGGGGATCACCGGTCGCGAAGGCCTGTTTCACACCGAACAATGCAAGAAATATGGCACCAATGTGGTCGGCGGAGTTACCCCCAATAAGGGCGGTCAGACCGTGCTGGACAACGTGCCTGTCTTCAACACCGTTAAAGAAGCGGTAGCGGGCACCAAAGCCAACACCACGATGATATTCGTTCCCCCTGCATTTGCCGCCGATGCGATTCTGGAAGCCGCCGATGCGGGAATTGCGCTGATCATCTGCATCGCCGAGGGCATCCCGACCAGCGACATGATCGAAGTGGATCGCTACCTGAAAGGCACTGATTGCCGGTTGGTCGGCCCCAACTGCCCCGGCGTCATTTCACCCGGTAAAGCCAAAATAGGCATCATGCCGGCGCACATCCATAAAAAAGGCAACGTGGGCATCATTTCCCGCAGTGGAACCCTGACCTATGAAGCGGTCGGGCAATTGACCGCACTGGGCATCGGCCAGTCCACCTGCGTCGGTATTGGCGGCGACCCGATCATCGGGACCTCGTTTATTGACGCGCTCGGATTGTTTCAGAAAGACCGGGGCACCAAAGCCATCTGCATGATCGGCGAGATCGGCGGGTCGGCGGAAGACGAAGCCGCGTATTTCATCAAGAAACACGTCACCAAGCCGGTGGTCGGTTTCATCGCCGGGCAAACCGCACCCCCCGGACGGCGCATGGGTCACGCGGGAGCGATCATCTCCGGCGGAAAAGGCACGGCTGAGGAAAAAATGAAGAACATGAAAAAGTGCG
>JADFGI010000183.1 GCA_022567815.1 Nitrospinota bacterium | reverse complement strand
ACCAGGCTGAGGGCTGGAACAAATATTAACTTGCGACCAGCGCCAGCGTAGCCGCTGGACTCAATAATGACGTGCTATGGATTTATGGCTGACGAAATTGTAGCTTCGTGCTGAATTTTACTCGAGAAGTTCTCAGGGCCTCGCGTAGCGTCAGGCCCAAGCTTCCTCCCCGTGTAACGGGGTCCTCCGCTGTAAGGGGCGCGGAGGAGTCAACCCTCAACGCTGTCCCAGGTGAGGACTTCTTCCGCCAACACTTTGGATTTTATTTTCCGGCCCAAAACCTGTTCCATATCTTCCACCGGAATTCCCGTACCAGGCCGCTTCGCGGATAGAATATCCGCTGTTAGGATGGTTCCCGGTTCGATATCCACACGGGCGACCAGGCTCCTGCGGGCGGTATTCTTGACTGCCTCTTCCGACGATTGAAGTTTGCGTTTGCCGTCTCCCAATATTTTTCCGACATTTACCGTTTCCTGTTTCAACGCCTTCAACTCATGCGGTTCTATCGACATGAAATTATCGGCTCCGGGAAGCTTTCTGTCGATGGTGAAGTGTTTTTCGATCATCACAGCACCCAGGGAGGCGGCGACGATAGCCGACAGGTTGTCGGTCGTGTGGTCTGAAAGTCCGACAGGAACCTTAAAACGGTTTTGCAATTCAGGCAGGCATCGCATATTCATTTCATCATGCCGGGCCGGATAGTTTGAAACACAGTGCAAAAGCACGATACGATCATTCCCCTCCCCGCGAACGGCATCCACCGCCCTTGCAATTTCATCGGAATTCCCCATCCCCGTGGACAACACCACGGGAAGTTTTTTTCGCGCCGCATGTTTGATGAGACCAATATGAGTCAAATCAGGCGATGCTATCTTAATGGCTGGCGTTCCCAGTTCCACCAACATGTCCAATGAGGCCTCGTCAAACGGGGTCGAGAATAAAGGGATGCTCAACTCTTTGGCATATTCAAACAGTTCTCCGTATTCCGAAGGTTTCAACTCGGAACGTTGGAAAAACTCGTACAGCGGGATTTTTCGTTGCGGGTCCGCAGGGTCGTTGGCGATGAACCGTTTGGAATACAATTCCTCGGCCACAAAAGTCTGGAGCTTGACCGCATCGGCGCCATTTTCAGCGGCGGCCTGAATCATGCGCCTGCACAGGGCGACATCGCCATTGTGATTGAACCCAACCTCCGCGACGATGAATGGAGAATGGCCGCCACCAATCGGTTGACCGCAAAACTCAAATCCTTCCAGGGCACTCATAACTTCCGCTCCTCATCAATCCTGGTATAAATTTTCCCCGCTCCTGCCATGGCTCAACTCACAAAAAAACGAATCCACGGGTCCAGGCGAGGATAAATATTTACGATTAAATGGCGGTGATCTTCCGTAAATGGTTTCTGCCAGCCTAACAGAGTGAAAAACGCGATCAAATAGAACATTCCATTCCATATCAAATGAGATCCCATGAATCGCGACAGAACCAATGTAGGAATGATCGCGGCTATTGAAAAAAGAAAGCATTTCCCTATAACAGGAATCACGGGTCGGATATCCATCTCCTTTTGAATCACAAAAAGCTGACGGACCACCATATACACCATGACCGACCCCGTCGCCCCCAGCGCTCCCGCCACCCCGTAAGCGGGAATGAAAACCAGATTCAGCCCAACATTGAGCACACTGCCTTCCACGGTGGATCTAATGGCCATGTCCCTTCGGTGAAGAATGAAAAGCGTGGATACGGTGAAATGGGTCCCCAGCACCACGCTCAATCCCAGGAAGACAATGTAAAATGCGAGCAGGGGAGCGGCTGACAGGAACTGATCCCCGAAAATAAAAGTTATCAGCACCTCGGCGTTGAAAAAGATAAACACATATATGGGGACCGTCAAAAAAGCGGAAAATCCCATGATCTGGTGCCAGGAGCGCGACAGCCCACTGTGCGATTCACGGGCAAAGACTTCCGAAAATATCGATAACGCCAAGGGACCCACCCCCGTCAACACAAAGCCCGCCATGGCGCCCAGGCTGGTGACAAGATGATAATATCCAATGCTCGCATGATCCACATGAAAATAATTCATGAGAAGTATGTCGCTTTGCGTCATCAACCCAAAGCTCAGCAAACTGATCCAATAAGACGCCCAGGCCAGATGTTTCATCTCTTTCAATTCCGGCGCTACGCTCCCGCCCTGCAGATCTTTTGTGGACAGAATCAAATAGGCAAAAATATTCAAACAAACAGAAAGAATATAGGCATACAAAACTCCCACAATGCCATAGCCCGATAAAATAAATACTCCCAGGAAAACCAGGTTGAGCAAGGCACTGGCCGTTTCCACAATCGATACGATTTTGTATCTCAACTGCGTCATAAACAGAGTGCTGAGCAGGGATTCCACCGTAATGACCATAAAATACAAAATGAGCGCGGTCCGGTAATCCTGCAGGTGGGGCATGTGGATGAAGTTCAGATAATGGGGCAGGAATATATAAAGAAGCCAACAAAACGCCAGAGAAGAAATCAGGCGAAACAGCAACAGCCGCCGAACCATGTACCGTCCCTGATTGCCGCTGGGGTCCAGAACATCGAGTTCGGGCAGTTTTTTGTTGATCAACGTTTCCAGTCCGAATTGATTCAACAACCTCACAAACGCGGGAATGACAAGAAGAGTGGCATAGATCCCCAATCGCTCTTTTCCCAGCGAACGGGTGATGAGGATGGAAATCGCGAGCAAAGTAATCTGAACGCAGACCTTGCCAAAAACGGTCCAGAAAATATTAGTGATGAATCGATGAAAGGAGGACAAGAGTGACCACGAATCGCAGAAGTGGAAGGCCAGCCTGCGGGCTGGACCCAATGTTAACGGGCGATGGGTTTTGAAGAATTAATAGTTTCGCTATGATCCATAGGTTCCCAAGGGCTCGTGAGCACAGCGTACCCCTCCGGGGCATGAAGGCAATGGAAAGGATATCCAAACAGCTAGCCCTTCTTTTCCTCCCGCGTAGCGGCCATGACGCTGGACCCAGTGTTGGCATTTAGGAATTCCTTATGCAGAACGGCAATGCCCCCTTGCCGGAACCCTAAAGAAAAAAAGAAAACATCGGCCCGCCGGTTTTCATTTTTCAGCGTGTATTATACACTAAAGTCCGATTTAACAACCTATCTATACTTACCTAAAGGAGGTCCGCTGTAATGCCGGTCTATAATGTTTTGCTCGTGGCCGAATTCCACGACATTCAGGAAGGGGATCAAAAAGATGTTTTGTTGCGGATGGAAGAACACGGATTCGAAAAAATTCCCACCGTTGCCAACACCTGGGAAATGAAATGTGAAGGCGAAGATGAAACCGACGCCAAGGATAAAGCCATTCAAAGTATGATAAACCTCTGCCGAACCCACCCCTTTGAACTAAAGCTGGTGGCCCATGCGGGAACGTCCCAGATACTTAGAAGGAGGAAAAAGTTTGAAGCCTGAGCAGAAAAAATAACCACCGTCACCCCCAAGTGGTATGATACTAAGACGATTCCGTCTATACTAGGAAATCACCCTAATATGATGTAAAACCCGCTGTTTAAAAGGCTTTTTTCAGCCGCGCGGGTTCACATCATGCGCTTGAGGGGGCGGCCCATGAATATCATTTTAAACAGTTATTGCAATCTAAAGTGCAATTACTGCTTTGCCGACGAATACATGGAAGAAACGGTGAAAACGCCGGGCAAGTCCATGGAAATCGATTTTTTTCTCGACCAGCTTCTGCCAAAAATCAGGTCCCATCCAGTCATTAACTTTATGGGCGGTGAACCCACCCTTCACCCACAGTTTAATGAAATTTTCAGCCAAACCCTGTCCGCAGTCAACCCCTATACATCGCTCAACGTCTTCACCAACGGATTGATGCCAGAAAGGGTTCTCGACCTGATGCTAAAAACCGCCAACATCGAGGGGTCGGTCAAGCGCAATATCTATTTTTCCATCCTGTTGAACTGGCAGACGTTGGAAAATATATCCGCGAAAAATCACCAAAGATGCCAGCAAGTTGCCGAACAGCTTCTGAGAACCAACGGCTACAGCGTGACCTTCAGCATCAATCTATACTCCAAGACCCAGGACCTGTTAACGCAATGTGTCGAGATCGACGCCATTTACCAGAAGGTGGGTTTGCCCAAGGATCAAAAATACAAAATCCGTGTCAGCCCGGCCTTTCCCATTGTGGGTGAAGCCAACAACATCTATCTGCCGATCCGGGATTTCCCAAAAGTGGGACGAAGCATGTTGAAAATCCTCAAGCAATTTCCGCAATTATGTTTTCGCTTCGATTGCTCGTTCCCTCCGTGTTTCCTGGACGAGATCGAGGAAGAAGAATACCCGCTGGCGGAACGTATTTATTACCACGGCAACACGCAACTTCCTAATTTGACGGAATGGAAAGATCAGGATCTGTATTTCGGTTGTGCGGATGGGAGCCCGATGGACATTGACGGTAAAGGCGACTGCTTCAACTGTTTTCCTTTTCACAACCTCAAATTGGGAAACATCAAAGACTTCAAAGAGGTCAACTCAATCGCCCTCGCAAAAATGGGCTCAAAGTTTCTAACCACGGTATTTGAAGCCACCGAAGTGAAGGAGCCCTGCCGGTCATGCCCGCATTATATGGTTACGTGTACCAGCGGATGTTTTGCCTATAATTTTGTGGATCCGGAAAACGGCAATGCCACAATGCCGGTTGAACTGGAAGGAGCTGTCAAAGAATCCGGTCCGTACGGAATTCATTCGCAACCATGACCAGGTGATAACCTTCGTGGGTTTTTACGGGACCGAAAGCGGTTTTGCTGATCAGGGTTTTTTTCTTCAACCCTTCGCTGATCGTATTGTAGAGTTCCTCGTTTTCCAGTTTTTTGAATCCACCACGGGGCACTCTGGGGTCGGAGATATTCCACCCCATTTCCAACCAACCCAAATTACCGCCATCTTCCTTTGAGGAACACTTGCTGTATTTCTCGGCCATTTTCATCAACAATTTGACTCGCTCGGTCCCCGACTTCGGGGTATTGATAGTTTCCTTCAAAAGTTCCGCAACATCTTTTTCTTCCAACAGAATATGCCTTATCTGAACTTGAAACGATGCGCCTGCCATATCAATTATTCCTTGTGATTCGCAAATAAAAATAAATGCCCCTGGACAGTGCCAGAGCAATTATCAGTTTAATGAACGACCCCGCCGCAAGCGGCCAGCGTGACGCTGGACCCAACCAGCCTGGGGGCTGGACCCAATATTAACGTGCTATGGATTTATGGCTGACCATATCTACCATTGTGCCGCATTTTTTTTCCAAAGGTTCCAGGGGCTCGTGAGCAAGTTCGCCCTCCGCGGAGGAGTCAGCCCCACTTTTCCTTCCCACGTAGTGGGGATTATTTTCAACACACCGATAAATAGGGAGACTGAGTTTCATGAAAATCAAACATCAAGGGATGAGGATAACCGCCGCTTTGTTAATTCTCGCGGTATGGTCCCCGGTTTCCCTGGCGGGGGCCGAGGAAGCGGCGAAGATCAATTATGCGGATACGGCGTGGATCATGATCTCCTCGGCCCTCGTGATGCTCATGCTTCCAGGACTGGCTTTGTTTTATGGGGGCATGGTCCGTAGAAAAAATGTCCTGGGAACCCTGATGCACAGTTTTGTTCCCCTGGGAGTCATAACGGTTCAATGGGTCTTCATCGGATACAGCTTGTCCTTTGGCGATGACGTAGGACATTTTATCGGTAATCTGGACAAAGCCTTTTTAATGGGGATCACCTATACCGACATCAATGGAACCATTCCTGAGTATTTGTTCTGTATGTTTCAATTGATGTTCGCGATCATCACCGCCGCTCTGATCAGCGGAGGCATGGCCGAACGCGTCAAGTTCAAATCCTATATCGTATTCATCTTTGTCTGGTCCACCCTTGTTTATGATCCTATTTGCCATTGGGTATGGGGCGGGGGATGGTTGGGCGACCTGGGGGCTCTGGATTTTGCCGGCGGGACGGTGGTCCATATCTCATCGGGCGTGGCCGGTCTGGCCGCCGCTTTGGTCCTTAAGAAAAGGCGCGGGTATCCTGGGAGCATGATGATACCTCACAGCCTTCCTCTCACTCTTTTGGGCGCGGGACTCCTTTGGTTCGGGTGGTTCGGTTTCAACGCCGGGAGCGCCTTGGCGGCCAATGAGATCGCGGTTCTGGCGTTCACCAATACTCAGATTGCCACCGGTGCGGGCATGCTGGGTTGGGTGGTCATGGAGTATTGTAAAATTGGCAAAGCCAGCGCTTTGGGAGCGGCCTCAGGTATTGTCGCCGGCTTGGTTGCCATCACTCCGGCGGCTGGATTTGTGGAACCCATGTGGGCCATGGTCATAGGATTTATCGCCGGGATATTATGTTACGCGGCGGTCGTCATGAAAATGAAACTGGGCTACGAC
>JADFGI010000182.1 GCA_022567815.1 Nitrospinota bacterium | reverse complement strand
GGAGCGACGTGGCCGGCGATCTCCTGCTTGATTCTGGTCAACGACCCCAGGGTCAACAGACTCATCCCCATATCGTATCTTTCAGGGCGGGACTCAAGAATTTTCATGTAAACAAACGACATGGTCAGAACCTTCGTGTGAAACAACTTTAAGGAGACTTCTAATAATTCGATAATTTTCCTTCAGGCAACTCGCGGGCCCTTATTTCATAAGGGCCGCTCATGGCCAAATGTAATTTATAGAGGCGCCCTTAATTAAACAAACTAAGGAAACCAGCTTCCTTTTCATTTTCAAGCAAAACTTCTCTGGGTTTTCCTATGGCTATGATTTTTGCGTGGAACCCTGAACTTTTAAGCGCTGAGATAAGTTCTTCCCCGGAAACCGTACCCGGCAGGACTTCAACGCTCGTCACGCTTCCTGCCTTATCGAATTTGGTGATTCTCGCATCCTGGACACCAGGAACTTTTTTTAATGCCTTGCGAACATCCGGGATACAGCTTTTACATTTTAGTCCGGTGACGATTAATTGATATTCCTGTAATAGCCTTTTATTTGGTTCTTCTTTTTCTTCTGCAAAAACAAATTCAGGCATTGCCAGGACAGCAACCAGAATAAGGCAAAGAATAATTTTCAAAGAAATGGTTTTCATAATCTGCACAGCTAAAATAGAAAACGCTAAATAAAATAAGGAAATAAAAACAGGAACAGAGTCAAGACCGCTCCTGTCCACAGGATAATTTTGGTTGTCTTATTTTCACCGCGTGGAGTTTCACAGCATTCTTCCGACGAATCGGATGATTTATTTTTGAAATGAAAAAAGAACGCCGTTCCCAGCAACCCGACGGCCAGGATCATCATGGGCATATGGAGAAACCCAAAGCTTCTGACAAAAGAAAGGATGCCCGTTCCCAATCCCAAACCTGTGAGGATTACCGGACCCACACAACAAATGGAACCGATACCTGCGGCGATCATCCCAATTATTCCTGTGGTTTTTGCCTTGTCCATGGCCGCCTCCATTAATTAATGGATAATTATTAATCAGCGATAATATTAATTAACGAATTGGTTTTTCTTGCTTATATAAAATTCTTTCATTTGCTTGTTTGCACTTAACGTTGTTTTAAGGTTTGCCAGGAAAGAATCTATCTCCTTAAAGTTAAGTGTGGCCAGAATATGCTCATCGCTGATTTCGGTGAAAGTACGCATTCCAGTACACCCAAGAGACATGGCAAACGGTGATTTATCCAGGGTGATAGGAATCACCGCGCATGCGGGGCGGCCCAAGGCCATTGACTGCATGCTTTCCGACCATTTACAACAACCCAAAACCTCGTTGAAAATCATTGCCTGTGAAGGTTTCAACCACATCATGACCAGTTCAGGTTCTCCCGGAAAATCTTTCAAAGGCCCATAAACCACACCGCTTTTTTTCTCGGTAAGGGTAGGGATGTGGGCGGGTTCATCCTCGGACAGGTAAGAGCATTCACACATTTTTTTAACCATACCACCCAGTTCTTCCTGTACCTCTTTGGGCATATCGAATCCCAACACCATGGCTCCTATGGGACAGTTAAAATGTTTTTTCGCCGAGGCATAGAACGCTTTTTCTTCGGCGATGCGCCAAAAGGTACAAAACGAGGGGAATTCACCCTCGATGGCTTTCACCCCCTCCGGTTGTTCATTAACGAAGGCCATCGCCACTGGAGGGATGGTAAGCCCAAAAGCCGATACAATTTCTTGATTGATCTGTGTTTTGTCCATGATGCTCTCCCGTTTTTAAAGTCATTTTCCCCAAAAACATTTTTTCCTTATATAATATAGAACCTGTAGTAACTATAGGTTCAAGGGTTATTATGCGAAATAGAGAAAAAAATTTCACCATTGGAGTTTTATCCGATCTAACTCATTGTAAAATTGAGACCATCCGCTATTACGAAAAGATTGGGGTTTTCCCAATACCCCCTCGGACGGAAGGTGGACACCGGATTTATAGTGAAAATCACCTGAAGCGGCTTGTTTTCATCCGCCGTAGCCGGGACCTGGGTTTTTCACTTGAAGAAATTCGGGCGCTCTTGAGGCTGGTTGATAGAGGAGATAACACCTGTGGGCAGGTGCAAGAGATCACACTTCACCATCTGGATAATATTCGCCGGAAGATTGGGGATTTAAAAAAGCTGGAAAAAATACTGGCTAAAATTTCTTCGCAGTGTGAAGGCGGTG
Source organism: Nitrospinota bacterium (assembly GCA_022567815.1). Lineage (GTDB taxonomy): Bacteria > Nitrospinota > Nitrospinia > Nitrospinales > VA-1 > JADFGI01. The sequence continues at coordinate 4,261 of JADFGI010000182.1, read as the reverse complement.
TCGTCCCCGAATGCCCCATTCTGGATGCGCTGTTTGAAAAAAAAAGCCAGCGTGACGCTGGCTCCTCCGCGGAGGGCGAATTTGCTCACGCCAGATAATAGGGGGGTTAGTTTATTCGGGGCATGAAAGCCAATGAAGAGGATATAACAGGGGCATGAAGGCAACGGTCGAATATCACAAGTGCTGATTTTTCATTCTGAATTTTTTCTTAGGGCCCCGCGAAGCGTCGGCCCAAGCTTCCTCCCCGTGTAACGGGGTATATTTTTAAGAAAGTTTTTAAGATGTCGTTGGATGATAAAAAGGAAATCGAAAACCTGCGGCGGGAAATCCGGCGGCACGACGTTCTTTACTATGTCGAAGATCAGCCGGAAATCACCGACCGCGAATACGACCGGTTGTTGCAGAAATTAATTGACCGGGAGAAGGAACATTCCGACGAGATTCCTGCCGATTCGCCCACTCAACGGGTGGGAGGAAAGGTGTCCGAAAGGTTTACGGGAGTGGCGCACAAGGCCGCCATGCTCAGCCTCGACAATACTTACAATCTGGACGAATTCCGCGACTTTCACAATCGCGTGGTCAAGGGCCTCAATAAAGGGAAACCTGAGGAAAATCAGGTGGCGGAAAATGACATTGAATATGTGGTGGAATTAAAGATCGACGGACTCGGCGTGACTCTCACCTATGAAAACGGATTATTTGTCCAGGGCGCCACTCGCGGCGACGGCAGGACAGGCGAGGACATCACCGCCAATCTGCGGACCATCCGCTCTATTCCATTAAATATTCCTATGGAGAAAGAGGATTTCAATTTCCTCGAAGTGCGAGGAGAAGTTTACCTCGACCGCACGGCGTTTCTCAAAATCAATGAAGAACGCAAGGCGGGGGGACAGCCGGAGTTTGCCAATCCGCGCAACGCCGCCGCCGGTTCTTTGCGCCTGCTCGACCCCGCGATCACCGCCAGGCGTCCGTTGGATATTTTTGTTTACAGCGTAGGGTTCATGGATCACATGCCGTTTAAAACGCATTATGAAGCGATGCAGAAACTTAAATCCCTGGGGTTACGCATCAATCCACGGACCGTTCTATGCAGGAATTTTGAGGAGACTTTTGCCTTGATCGAAAGCTGGCGTGAAAAAAAACAAACCCTTTCCTATGACGTGGACGGACTGGTGGTCAAAGTAAACGCCCTTGGATATCAGGAAAAACTCGGAAGCACCGCCCGGCATCCCCGATGGGCGGTCGCCTATAAATACGAAGCCGAGCAGGTGGTCACCGAGGTTGAAGATATCATTTGCCAGGTTGGGCGCACAGGATCGATCACGCCCGTGGCCGTGTTGCGTTCCGTGCTGGTTTCCGGATCCACCGTGAGCCGGGCGACGCTCCACAATGAAGACGAGATCAAACGAAAAGACGTCCGTGTGGGCGATACCGTGGTGATCGAGAAAGCCGGGGAAGTGATCCCCAAAGTGGTGCGGGTGGCCAATGAAGCGGGGAAGTCCCGGGGACAACCCTTTAAAATGCCTCAAAAATGTCCCGAATGCGAGACCAAAATTTTTCGTCCGGAAGGGGAGGTCGCATGGCGATGCGTCAACGCGGCGTGTCCCGCGCAGGTGAAGGAACGCCTGCTCCACTTTGCGTCCCGCAGGGCGATGGACATCGACCATCTGGGTCCCGCCGTGTTGGACCAGCTTGTGGATGGAGGAAACGTCCAACATTTCTCTGACTTATATACTCTGAAAGCGGAGGATTTGGTGGAATTGGAACGATTGGCCGAAAAATCAGCCAGGAATCTCATCGACTCGATTGAGAAAAGCAAAAGCGCAGGACTGACACGCGTCCTGCACGCTTTGGGCATCCGCCATGTGGGGCAACGGGCCGCCGCTATCCTGGCGCAAAAATTTCACTCCATGAACGAATTGCAGGAGGCTTCATTTGAGGATTTGGAACAGGTAGACGAAATCGGACCCATCATGGCTGAAAGCTTACGAGCCTTTTTGGGCCAGGAGGCCAATCAGCAGGAAATCCAGAGGCTTGCGGAACTGGGAGTGGTTTTAATTGAAGAGTGTAAAGAAATCGGCAACCGGTTGCGAGGGAAACAGTTTGTGTTGACCGGTACGTTGAAAGATTTCAGCCGCGACCAGGCGAAAGAGAAAATCCTGTCCCTGGGGGGGCGGGTGACTTCCAGCGTTTCCAGCAAAACCGACTATGTCGTCGCCGGAGCCGACCCCGGATCAAAACGCGACAAAGCCGAAAAACTGGAAGTGGAAATTTTAACTGAAGGGCAGTTCAAGAGGTTGCTGGCAGAGTGAATACAGGGCGCATGCATCGGCCCTCTTTTTTTTAGACCTTATGCACCTTTCTACCTGTTATATGGATTATCTTCGTTTTCCTCGGTGACGATACCCTCCGCTGCTCCCTCCATTACGGACCCAGGTAAATGCAGGAGTTTCCCGACGGGTTTTCCTACCTGCCGTGCGCCTTCATTGGCGCCATCCAATCCCTCGTTGACGGTGGAGCAACTACTGCAGAAGAAAAGAATGACAAAACCCAAAAAAATCATTCCCCATTTCTTTTTCATTTTGCCCTCGCAGTTGGTTTTTATGAATAAAATTTCCACTTATGGATGAATCCTTTTAGCTATTCAATAAGAATAAAACCTTTACCAAAATCGCTCCCGGATTCAATGGTGGCCTTGGAGAATTTCTCATTGACCGAAGTGATCTTGATTTTGCCAACCTCGGTCCTGTCAGAGCCTAGGTTTTCTCCCGTATCCGGGTCGATCATCTGCTCGCCAGGAGAAAATACCTTGAAAGTATCACCCTGGGACACACCGTTTCTTTTACCAATATTTGTAAATATCGAGTCCCCACTTGCTTTGATTATTTTCCCTTCAAAAGGAATTGGATTTAACTTTGCGATGATTCTTACTACGGCTTTGTCAATAGCGATCTGCACCGCCTTTCCCAGCGGGGTTTTTTTAAACCCGGAGGTGCCAAAACCGACTATTCCACTTTGAATCCCAAAAACTGCCCCACCGGATTTAGCTTTTCCTTCTACCCGTTCCGAGGCAATGATTTGTCCGGAGGTAGTGTCAATGATTCTTATAATAACAGCAACATGGGCTTCGGAAGCATTTGAGCCAAACGTAATTCCTCCAATATTGAATCCCGACCCGCTTGAACTACTGTTTTCTTCAAATTCCGTAACCGTTCCTTTTACGAGAATTTGGGCGGGAACGATTTTCCCGATTTGCGCTGTCTTGGATTTCGCCATCCTTGCACCGGCGGCCAGATTTTGCTCCGCAATGACATCGCTAAGGGTTTGACGTTCGAGAACCACAAAATTATCACTATTCACCAAGGCGTCTGCCAACTGATCGGCCATCCCGGTACCCATGGCGCCGCGAGCGCTGAAATTGGCCCTTTGCTCGAACCGGGCAACCGCAATGGTTTTACGAAATTTTGCTTTACTATATACCCTGCGACTTGCCGGACTCGTTGATATCTGGTTACCCTCGGCGGAGGCTATCTGCGTACCTTGCGTGGAGGTCCCCTGGGAAGTGCTGGCCGGTTGGGAGCCGGTTTCGTAAGGATCACCGGAATCAGCAAGGCTATTGCCACTCATATCGCCCATGCCCTGGGACATGGTTTCACACCCCGCTCCCGGTAAAAACAGGATAATTGATAAAAGAAATAACAATGATTTCAGTCGCATGGTATTCCCTCTCCTAAAAATAAGATTGTGACTATTTTAATCGTTGCTGGTTTCAATTAAGAATCAAAATTGCGAATACATTAATTCATTTTTGAAATGGTTGCCTCTTTTAAGAAAGTCCCTATGGTGGCTTAAATGCTGAATCTGAAAGGAACCAAATACTGCCAGGAGAATTTTTCTAAATTGCCTTTAAGCGAGAAAACCAAAGACTCAGCAGGCCATAAAACACGCCAACAAACTTCTGATAGTTATTTTTGGAGTAACTTATTTAACTAAAAAAATTGAATCGCCGATACTATAGCATAACTCTCGATCTCTTTAATCCCACCAGTGGGTTTAATTCCCCGTGGCTTGCCACGCGTTTGAAATGAAAACTCTTGTCGGATACCCCGTCCGCTTGCGGCGGGGTCGTTCATTCCGTTAGGCATCAGAAACAAAGTACAATAGCCCAAATCGGGGAATTTTTTTGAGTTAGATAAATTTTTCGAAAAAATACTAACTTACTGCGGCGTTGAGGAGGAGATCGAAAAAAAACAAGAATTTT
>JADFGI010000181.1 GCA_022567815.1 Nitrospinota bacterium | reverse complement strand
CTGCAACATCTGTTGCACGAACTGAACGTGCCTCTCAGGATTTTTTCCCCTTTGCTTCAATGGTCCGCGCCCTGCAGGGACGCGGCGGAAACTGTCTTTTCCAGCGTCCGACCGGGAATCAATAAATGGCGGGAACTCCTGGAATTAGCGGAGGAAATTGCGCGAATCGAAAACAAATCTCCGGGAGACATTTTCCGGCGGGAGGAAATTCAATCCATTATTGCCCAAAACGGCATCGAGACCCACGAAAAATACGATCAGATCATGCAAACCATGACGCCCTGGCGATACCCGGTGTTGACCGATTTGAGAAAAAAAATAGCGCGGGCGCAGGATCAATTGTCGCTGGGACCGCGAACAAAAATCCGCATTCAGGAAAGTTTTGAAACCGAGGAAATAAAAATCGAGATCAAAGGCCGCGACCAGAAATCCCTCGTCGATGAAGTGGAAAAGTTGGCAAACGCAACCCGGTCGCCTGCGATGGAAGAACTCATGCGCATTTTAAGGGAGTTGAAATAACGTAATTCAAATTTTCATTCTCAAATCGCGAACGCGGGTGCGTTTTTTATTTCCTCGGAATCCGCACCTTGGCAAAATCCTGTTGCGTGTATTGGTATTTTTTGAAAAATTCATTGACTACCCGCATGGTCTTGCCAATCCATTCATCCTTGTGCGCCTCAACAAAAAACTGTTTTGCGATGATAGTGTGGACAATGGCGTAATACCCCTGGCTGTCTTTATCGTAGGCTTGCGCCAATGCGTAATGCGCCATCATGTGTTCCGGATTATTCTCGATAGCCTCTTTGAGATATGTTATTTCCTCCGTGGTCTTGTCAGCTTTCCGGTGCGACAAACTGGCGAGATACAGCCCTTCCGCAAAAAAATCGCGCACCTTTTCATTATTGGGGGTTATCTGGACTGCTTCCCTTAAAGGCTTCACCGCCTCTTGATAGCGTTTTAATTTCATCAACGCCACGCCAAGTTTGAAATTGGCTTCCCGCGCCATCTTGGGACTCACGCGAATTGCCGTGCGTAATGGCTGAATCGCTTCCTGGTAATTTTTCTGATTCGAATAAATCATCCCCAGGTTTAAATTGGGCAAAGCCGATTTAGGATTCACCTGGATCGCTTCTTTATAATGTTTGATGGCCTTTTCCGGATCTCCCAATTTGGAATAGACGATGCCAAAATTGTAATTTGCGTCCACCATCAGGTTTTTGTCCAGCTGTAACGCTTGCTGAATTTTTTTCAACGCCTCCTGATAGCGGCCCAGGTCCGTAAAACAAATGCCCATCGACAAATGCGCGGGACCATAATCCGGTACCACGTTGATGGCTTCCTGAATATGGTGCATGGATTCCTTATACTGCTTTCTTTTCCCGTGCATCACCGAAATGTTGGTATGCGCTTCCGCCAGGCGTTTACGGGTGGCCTGACTCTTGGGATCCAAACGCAGGCAAGTTTTCAGCGGCTCAACAGCGTCCTCGTCTCTACCCATTTGGATCAGGGCGAAACCAAGCTGATAGTACGCGCTACGATGTTTGGGATTGATGCGTATGGCTTCCTTCAATGAAGGCAGGGCCTCTGAATAACGAGACAGCTCAACGTACACCTCTCCAAGATTGTAGTGGCCCATGCCGTCCTGCGGGTTGACGCGCACGGCCTCCTTGTATTTTTCCAGGAGAGCAAGGAGCTCTTCTTTCGATCGTTTCGGAGACGCTTTTTTAGGCGAGTTTTTTTGCTTGCGGGAAATCAGGTTTCCCAACCGTTTCTTTAGGGATAAAATAAATTGCTTCACGTGAACGGTTCCTTAATTTCTCCGGCAAGCCCCGCTACGCGGGGAGGATACTATTCAACACTATGCAGAACACAGTCAGCCATAAATTCATGGCTTGTTAAAATTTGGTCCGGCAGTACGCTGGCGAGCCCTTATTCATCAGGATCGCTCATGCCCGGTATGTCGAATCATGACCCAGACGACAAACCTGCATGCAAGGCAGGGCTTGTTCGCTCATTTTTCCGAATGAACCGACGATTACTTTTTCCCGCCTTTTGCCTTTGGACGGGGTACATACGCGATGAATTTCATTTTTTCCCAGGCGGCGTTGCTGTTGGGAATAAAATAACGCACTTTGGATCCTCCGCTGATGGACGCGGCGTTCACCAGGAGGGTGATTTTCCATTGTCCATCGACTTTTTCCCAATAGTCGACGTAAGGTTTCTTGACGTCAAATTGAATATCTGCGCGGACAACAGCTGGATTTAATTTTTCTATTCCTCTCAACTCCATCTCGACCATTGCGTAATTGCCATTTTCGCTGATCGACACTCGTTTCAAGTCATAGCCTTGAATGGTGATAAAGGGATTGGAAAACCACTGGTATTTTCTCGGAACAGGAAACCCCAAAACATCTTTTTTTTCAGGATTGCTCTTTATAAACTCGAGAGAAGGGGTCAACCCTCCCGACACATGATGGTCTGCTGCATCTCGGTAATTATAAAGCACACGGCCGTCAAAAAATTGAAACTCTTCAATGGAAACGCGCTTCCTGAAATCCGGATGTTGGTAGCCATGCAGGGCTTTCCAATCATTGCGAAGTTTTTTTTGGAAATAGTCCACTTCCAATCCAGCCAGTTTTTTGGCCTCCTGCAAATGATCCGGGCCGGAGTCCGTCCGCCCTTCTCCACTCAGAAGAAAGAATTGGAATGCCAATACAGGGACCAAAATCATCATCGTGGTTTTAACCTTCAAAATCATCGGCTGTAATCTCCTTATAAAAAAACATTTCGACCTTACTGCTTATCGGCAATTTGAAAAACATAGACAAGGAATTTTTCCCCGCCACGCGGGGAGGAAAAGCCTGCTACGCAGGGGGCCTGACGCTACGCGAGGCCCTAAAAACGTTGGGAGAGAAAATTCAGCGCTATAAAAAATCAGTCAGCCAAGAAACATTGCACGGCGTGAGCAAGCTCGCCCTCCGCGGAGGAGCCAGCGTCACGCTGGCGCCTGCAATTGGGCGGAAATTTTTTGCGCCAGCGATTCGGTGATTCCTGGAATGGCCTGCAAATCTTCCAGTGAAGCGGCGCGGATTTTTCCCAAACTGCCGAATTTTTTCAGCAAAAGCAACCGGCGTTTTTTGCCTATGCCCGCCACCGATTCCAATGGCGATGCCAGGGACACTTTCCCCCGCAGTTTTCGATGATAAGCGATCGCAAACCGGTGCGCCTCGTCGCGGATTCGCTGTAGCAAAAACCGCGAGGCAGAATTTTCCTTGAACAGAACGGGCGTCTTTCGGTGGAGAAGCAATACCTCATCGGTATCCAGGTTGCCCCTCTCCTTGCCTTTGGCGATACAGGCCAGGTCCACTTTTCCCAGGACACCCACCTCCTCCAGCGCTTTCCGCGCCGTGTTCAAATGACCCTTCCCGCCATCGATCAATATCAGGCTGGGCAGGTCTTTGCCTGCATCGAGAAGCCTTTGATATCTGCGCCGCAGAACTTCGCGCATCATCGCATAATCGTCGATCCCTTCGACTTCCCCGATTTTGTACCTGCGATAGGACGGCTTGTCGGCCTGACCACTTTTGAACACCACCATTGATCCCACAGCGTTGGTCCCGGAAATATTTGAGATGTCGAACCCTTCGATCACCTCCGGAAAATGCTTGAGTCCCAACGCTTCCTGTAGTTCTTCGAGCATGCGGGTGGTGGTTTCCCCTTTATCCAATTCCGTGCGCATGGCAAAACGGGCGTTTTCTTCCGCCATTCGCACGAGATCGCGTTTCTTGCCGCGTAACGGTGTTTCCAGATACACCCTGCTTTTTTTTCTTTCCGACAACCAGGCGGAAATCAAATCCATTTCTTCAATTGCGTGCGGCAAAAGAATCTCCGTGGGAAGCAGAACCTCGTCGGTATAATACTGCTTGAGAAAAGCGGACAGGGTTTCATTCTCTTCCATTTCGTTCAGACTTTTCATTTTGAAAATCTTTTCCCCCACCATTTTGCCGCCTCGGATGACCAGCGCCTGAACCATCGCGAATCCCCGTTCTTTACAGTATCCGATCACGTCCTGATCCTCCAGCGAAGTGGAAATGATTTTCTGCTTGTCCAGAACCGTTCGGACCGCCGCGATTTTATCGCGCAAAACCCCAGCCTCCTCGTAGCGCATCTCTTCGGAGGCCCGAGTCATCTTGATTTTCAGACCGTCGATCAATTCTGAATTCTTTCCCTTGAGGAACATGACGACATCCTTCACCACATGGGAATAATCCTCGGGGGAAATATAACCGGCGCAGGGAGCAAAACAGCGTCCCATCTGATAATTCAGACATGGCCGCCGTTGCGGGTTGCCGTCGAGTTTGTCCTTGCTTTGCCGCAACGGAAAAATTTTGGATATCAAACGGATGGTTTCCCGCACTTCCTTGACCATCGTGTAGGGTCCGAAATACGTCGCTCCGTCCTTTTTAACTTTGCGCACCACTTCCAGCCGGGGATAGCGTTCCTGTGTCGTCAGCCGGATGTACGGATAATGCTTGTCATCCTTTAAAAGGACGTTGTAGCGTGGCTGATGTTTTTTGATGAAGTTGCTTTCCAGAATCAGCGCCTCGGCTTCCGTCTGCGTGGTCAGGAACTTGACATCCCGCACCTTGTCGAGGAAAACCCGCGTACGCGGATGCAGTGAGCGTGAGTTTTGAAAATAGGAGCGCACTCTGGTTTGCAGGGATTTGGCTTTGCCGATATAAAGGATGTTTTCCTTGCCATCCTTCATGAAATAGATTCCGGGCAGATTGGGAAATTTTTCCAGAATTTCCGAGAGATGCTTTTGCATGATGGTTTAAGAAGAAGTTTTAAAAATCTTGTGCATCATTATAACTATTCTCCTTCCCTCCACCACAAAAGTCTTCCTCCTTCATCCAGCCTTGAAAATATCTGTCCGTTGATAATGAAAAAAGTTCACGCTATACTTCCCCGGAAATGAGCACGCCAACCAACAACAAACGAGGATTTTGGGGAAGCCGGATGGGTTTTGTCCTGGCCGCATCCGGGTCCGCTATCGGGTTGGGAAACGTGTGGAAGTTCCCCTACATCACCGGCCAGAACGGTGGTGGAGCGTTCGTGCTCATTTACCTCGTGTGCATTTTCGCCGTGGGCCTGCCCATCATGCTGGCCGAATTCACGCTGGGACGCAAAACCAATCTCAATCCGGTCGGTGCCTTCAAAGCTCTCCAGCCCAACACGGCCTGGGTGGGAATTGGGTATATGGGCGTTGTCGCGGGGTTTCTCATCCTCTCCTTTTACGGAGTGGTGGGAGGATGGACCCTGGCCTACATCGTCAAATCCTTCAGCCAGTCGGTTCTGGAATTCCAGTCTCCCAAGGACGCGGGCCAATTCTTTGGCCAATTCATTGCCAATCCGACGGAAGTTGTGATCTACCAAGCGTTGTTCATGGGACTCTGTATGGCCATCGTCATCAGGGGCGTTCATGGCGGCATCGAAAGAGCCTGCCAGGTTTTGATGCCGACGCTGTTCGTGATTCTCCTGATTCTGATGGTGCGTTCTCTCACCCTGCCGGGAGCAATGGAGGGCGTGAAGTTTTACCTGAGTCCGGATTTCAGCAAGATCACCCCCTCGGTGATTCTCATCGCCCTGGGGCAGGCGTTCTTTTCCCTCAGTCTGGGAATGGGCGCCATGCTCACCTACGGAAGCTACCTTTCCGAAAAAGAAAACCTGACTTCGGCGACGGTTTACGTGGTCCTGTTCGATACGATGATCGCCCTGCTGGTGGGGATGGTCATTTTCCCCGCCGTGTTCGCCATGGGCCTGGAACCGGCGGAAGGGCCGAGCCTGGTGTTCAGTGTTTTACCCGCAGTCTTTTCCAGCATGCCCTTTGGCACGGTGGTTTCCATTATCTTTTTCGTCCTGCTGGCCATTGCGGCCATTACATCGGGGATCTCTCTGCTGGAAGTGGTGGTGGCCTATTTCATCGATCAGGTCGGCTGGACAAGGAAAAAAGCCGTACTCACTGTGGGACTGATCATTTTTGCTTTGGGGATTCCTTCCGGACTTTCTTTCGGCGTGATGAGCGACGTCAAGTTCATGGACAAGACGTTTTTCGACATCGTCGATAACATCGCGTCCAACTACCTGCTACCCTTGGGTGGAATGTTGACCGCTATTTTTGTCGGATGGAAATGGGGCATCGCCAAGGCCCGTGAAGAAATCGAAAAACACGAAACCCGATTTCACTGGGCCAACCTTTGGGGATTCCTCATCCGTTACGTCACCCCGGTCGCCGTGGCCTTTGTCTTCTTAGCCAAATTCTTTTGATACTCCTTTGCGGGGCGAAACTTGGTATAATAAATCATACTTTGTTTATCGCATGATTCCACCATGAGGCTTGAACACCATGAACCGGATTGTCCCGATTGGCTTATTCCTGATTTTCTTTTTTGCCACCCCGGCGTTTGCCGGTAAGGACACCGCCTGCCA
>JADFGI010000180.1 GCA_022567815.1 Nitrospinota bacterium | reverse complement strand
CCGACCCAGGTTGCCTGGCGATGGATCGCGGACTTTATTTTCTGACTCAGATGAAGGTATTGGTTTTCTATTATCTGTGGAAACTGTTGTTGCCGTTCAATCTCAATTTCGAACCCGATGTTCGCCTGGTGGCCGGAATTGCGGACCCCCAGTGGATGGCCGGTTTGGGCGTCATGGTCCTTTTGGGCTTGGGATTGTATTATCAGAAATCCCGGTTGGCGATTTTCGCCTGCCTTTGGGCTTTGGTCACGATCCTTCCCACTTCGAGTTTTATTCCGCTCAAACAGATCGTCACCGAACACCGGGCTTATCTGCCGGGAATCGGCATTTGCCTGGTCTTGGGAATCGGAATATTGACAGCGGCCCGCTGGCCCGCAAGCCGACTGGCAATGGTATTTTCTATTCTATTGGTTTTTGCGTTTATGACGCTTACCCGCGGTAATGACTTTCGCACGGAAATTCATTTGTGGGAAGATACGGCGAACAAGTCGCCCCAAAAAGCCCTCGTTCACAACAATCTGGCCGCCGCCTACCTTGCCGAAGAAAGAATTGATGAGGCCCGGCGGGAACTGGCGGTTACTCTGAAGCTCGATCCTGATTACGCGGACGCCCACCTGAACCGGGGTTTCATCTTTTCCCGGCAAAAAAAATGGGAGCAGGCCAGAGCGGCGTTTGATCGGGCGCTTTTGCTCGGCTCGAACAAAGCTGACGCTTTTTTCAATGCCGGACGGGTGAGAACTCATTTGAACCGGACTGAGGAAGCCATCCCATTTTTTGTCAAAGCGGTGGAAATGAAATCGCATCGGTCGGAGTACCATTTTGAACTGGGCAACGCTTACCGGGCTCAAAAAAGGATGGACGAGGCATTGCGGGAATATCGGCTTACCCTGAAGGCTGAGCCGGATCATATGGAGGCGCAGAATAATATCGGGGTTCTGTTCTGGACGTTGAAGCAATATGATTTCGCCGAAAAGGCTTTTAAAAAAGCCCAGGTTCTTGGGGCGGACAATGCCGAAATCCACAACAACCTTGCCAGCATTTATATGATTCAGAAAAGCCCCGAACAGGCTATTCCCCACCTGCGCCGGTTGATCGTCCTGCAACCTGAAAATACGAAAGCAAAACAGCTTCTTGAGATTGCCGTAACGCATCAAAAGGCGAACAATCCATGACCATGACAGGAAAGTCTGATTTGGCAATATTCAGGATTCAGGCGAAATGTTGTCTGCTGATCGTTATTCTGGGAATAATAATTTATGGCAACCACCTGAAAAATTCCTTCCAGTTCGACAGCGTGGCTTACATCGTCAACAGCCAAAACCTTAAAAGCCCTGCGGAAATGTTGACCTTTGAATATTGGGAAAGTGGGTTGTTCTCCCGCGGTCTCATGCAGATGTCTCTGGCGGTCAATGCTTCATTGGGCGGGACCCGGCCTTTCGGTTATCACCTTTTCAATCTTGTGTTTCACATTTTCAATGCACTTTTTCTGTTTTTCATCACCGATAAAATTTGCCGGCAAATCCTGCGGGTTCCTCAAGACTTGAGCGTCGATAATATCCGGGTGATTTCCCTGTTCACCGCCGTTTTGTTCCTTTGCCACCCACTGCAAACCGAATCGGTGATCTACATCATGAGCCGATCCGAAATCCTGTCTGCGACGTTTTATCTCGGCGGGTTTTACCTGTTTCAATCCTGTGTTGAAAGCAGGGGGACCGCCTCAAAGGCCATTCAATTCCTGTGGGTTCTTCCGTTGCTTGTGGCATTATTTCTTTTGGGATTCAGCGTGAAGCAGACCCTCATCACCCTGCCCGCAGTTTTGCTTCTTTACAGCCTTTGCCAATGCGGGGCCGAATCCCGTCCGATCCGGTTTTTGAAACGGTGGCGATGGGTCCTCGGCGGAATTCTTTTTCTTGCCGGGGTCCTGCTTCTTAGAAAATTGCTGATGGACGAAACCTTCCTGATAGGCCCGTCGAATCCGGATGAAATGGTCGGCAGAAAAAACTACATGTTGAGCCAGCCTTCGGTCCTGATATTTTATTATCTGAAACTCCTGCTTTTCCCCTTCAACCTCAACATTGATCCCGATATTCCGGTGGTGACGCATTTGCTTTCCTGGCGGTTCCTCGGTCCCTTGGCCGGGGTCGGCGTTTTGATTTATCTGGCGGCCAAGGCGGCAGGATCGCGCATCTATTTATTTAGCGTCTGCTGGTTTTTCATTCTGCTTTCGCCTTCCTCGTCTATTGTGACCCTGCATGACCTGGCGGCGGAACATCGCACCTATCTGGCCGCCTACGGGTTTTATCTGCTCTTTGTTTTGGGTTCGTTTCAATTGATCCACATGGGTTTGCGATTTCAGGAAGGCGCAAAAAGGGCAACGGTATTTTTCCTTCTGATCATTCTGACCAGTTCCCTGGGAATGACGACGGTCAAAAGAAATCTCGTGTGGCGGAGCGAACTGACCCTGTGGGAAGATACGCGCAAGAAATCGCCCCGCCTGGTACGCCCGTTGATCAATCTGGGAAGGGCCTACGGCGAGGCCGGGGAAACCGGGAAGGCGATTTATTATTACGAACAGTCACTTGAAAAGGCTCCTGCCGTTTTTGCTCCCAACTATAATCTGGGCGACCTTTATCTGGCTCAGGGGCGGGTGGAGGAGGCCTTGAAACTGTTCCAGCGGGCCAAAAGGCTGGACCCCGGCGTCCCGGAGGTGCATGGGAAATTGGGCGAGATTTATTTGGGCAAGAAACAATTCGAGCGTGCCGAACGCTATTTTAAAAAGGCGGTGGAGCTGAATCCGAAATATCCACCCGCCCTCAGAAACCTGGGCATCCTGAATTATTTTCATTTGAACCGACCGCAACAAGGGATCGCTTATTTTTCGCGGTCCCTGACCCTGGACCCGGATCAACCTGAGGCGGAGGATATCCGCCAGCTCATTTCCCGCGCTTCCCGTCAATCACAGGACAAGGGAAAAAGCGTATTACCCGATCCCGCCGGTTGAAAAGGAAAACTCCATATGCTAACGTGACACATCTTTTTTGATGCCGAAGTGGTGAAATTGGTAGACGCGCTGGACTCAAAATGGGATAAAATCGGACTTTAAATTAGATAAAGTTATTTAAAACAATAAGTTTATTCTGATAAAAAAGTTATAGAAGAATTATAGAAACATGTGATTGACCTGCCCTGGAATTCTTTCCACACATGATTTTCCCCAAAATCAGTGACTCACCGAAAAATATGAATAATTTGCTGAATGGAAGTGAGTTTATGGGAAGAAAACGGCGGAGTTTTCATGTTCCCCATTTTTAAAGGGGGTTAGAGGGATTTGCGCAGGGACCGCAACTGCTGGCGGGCCGTTCGGCGAACCGCTTTGGCTTTGGCGATCACATTCAGGTCTTCGAGGGACTCGATTCCATGCTTCTCCAGAAACTCCCGGTATTCCAACTCCTCAAAAAGACGGGCTGGGAGCGGACTGCGGTAGGGTCCCTTGGCCAATACTCGAAGCTGGGCTTTTGAGAGAACTATATCCGCTGCTATGGATGGATCCTTGCCGGTTCCAGCAGCCAGTCGGGGCAGATTGGAGGCCGCCGGGGAAGAAGATCGGGGCAGAGAAACTTCCTTGATTTTTCCAGGGTCAAAGTTTTTGTTTTTTTGAATCAGAGTATTCCCGACCCTGCGAATGACTTTGTCTTCCGGTCTTTGTGCGAGGTTGAGGTTCAATACAACGCCTCTATTATTGTTCAGAGTCACTTTGTTTTTTTCGATTTCCGTTAGTTCAAAATTTCCAATTTTGGCTCCCAACGGATAGCCTTTTCTTTTCAGAGGTTTTTTCTTGATCCCTTGATTCCCATCCTGGACAGGAAAATTGCCTTCCAAAATGGCAATCTTTTTGGTTCCCAGGAGCAGGACGCCCTTCAATTTAAGGTTCGGGGGAGGAAGCGCGGGAGGAGCGGATTTTCGGACCACTTGCGCTACTTGCACCGGGGGCATGTACTCTTTCCGGTCTTTGCGAAACAGGTTTGCCTGGACCGCGGAGTTGATGGTTCTGGCATTATTGGTTTTTCTGGTTAGAACCAGAGGTTCCAGGGTTTTTGGAACATGGGTTATCGAATCCACATCTACCTTGTCAGGGTATTTTGGGTCCATCCACGTTCTTGTGGCGATTGTCATCAGGGAGACGATAATCAGAACAAGGACAGTATTTATAACCGGAAAAATATTTTTCACTGGGCTATTTATGGTTTGCAGAAATTTTAGCCAATATGTCATAAAAGTAATAAAAATAAAGGGTTTTGTCAAGGCATCCCCCATGTGACCAAAGATACATAAAACCCGGATTTTGGGTTTCCCACAGGGAGTCCGAATGCCTGACATCGATTACTAATAACTTTTCGGAGATTTACCGCATTATCTTTAAGAGATACTTGAAAAATCAGGAGATAGAATGGGAAACCAGCGTACCGCTGGACGAAATATTAACGTGCGATGGATTTAAATCTGACCAACTCCAGTTATCCGTCGTTGCGAGCAGAGCGAAGCTATCCAGAGACTCTGGGTCTACCCCTGCGGGGCAGAAGGCAACGGAAGGGATATCACAAGCGTTAGCCCAACTTTTCCTCCCCGTGTAACAGGGCGAGCGATGATGAGGTGGACGATTTGCAGATAGCACTGGTGACCGGTGGTTTTTTTTCACCCATCGGTGTTTCCTTTAACAAGCTCAGGACAGGCATCTGTGATTTTTCAATTTTCCCGCTTGATTTTGGGGATAGTGAGGGGGAAACTAACGTCTTCATTGAATTCTATTTTTTGGGAGGATGTTTTGAGCGCACAGGGCATGCTGGTTGAAGTGAAAAAACATTTGCCGTTTCGGGTTTATGGCAAGGGTCCGGTGATTGAGCTGATTCGTGAGATGGGGGCTTTTGTCGATAAAAAGACGCCTCTGCAAGTGACAGATGCTTTTCGGTCGGATGAATCCGGGGAGATTGTCTGCGAAGTGACGTTTGAAGGCAATGGCAAGGTCTCGGCGGCGCTGACTAATTTGAAGCTCGACATCACTCATCCCCTTTACCGCAAGGTGAAAAACTACCGGGATGAAGTGGTGGAAGAATTAGGGAAACAGGAGTTGGATGTCAACCGGTCATCGTTCAAGATCGGGGATTTGTACCGCAGGAACAAGTAAACCCGCTACCCGCTACGCGGGAGGAAAAGTTGGGCTGACGCTCGCTTCGCTTGTGATATCCTTTCCCTTGTCTTCATGCCCCTGTGATATCCGCTTCATTAGCTCTCATGCCCCACAGGGGTAGAAGGGGTACACCAGCCCCGGCAAAATCTTACTCTCATCGTATGTTAAAACTGGGTCCAGCCTCATGCTGGTCAGGCTGAAAAGCAAATCCCCCCAGCCCCCTTTAAAAAGGGGGAGCCAAGGTCAGTCCCTGTTTTGAAAAGAGGGGGACTACTGATTCCTCAAAAACCATTCGTATGTGAATACTGGGTCCAGCCACCGGCTGGTCGACCGTCAATATTTAATCCAAGCTTAGCTTGTGTCGGAGTTGATGAATTTTTTCAGGAAGGGGAACATGGCGCCGCGTTTGGTGATCATTTCCTCACGCGATTTTTTGACCACCGCTTCGTCAATGAGAGAGATCCCCCGTTCCTCAGCAAACTTTTCGATGCCCTTGACCACCATGCCGCGGGCAAAGGAGGGGATGCGATCCAGCCTTCCTTTCGCTTCCGGGGTCCACTGGATATGAAACTCCACTTCCAAACCGAGCGTGTCCTCAATTTTCAGGGTGATTTCCTTGCCACCGTGCGCCCCCGGTTCATAGTCGCAGGAGGGGTCCGGGGCCATGTAGTTTCCCGTTTCCGCGAAGGCACGCGCGCGGCAACCCGAACACATAGAGGAAAACTCACAGGTTCCGCATTTTCCTTCCAGATTTTTGCGGTTGCGAAGCTCCTTCATCAGTGGGGCGTTTTCCCATAGATCCTTGAAGGTGTTGGTTTTCAGATTGCCTACCGACTCTGCGATGAAAGGGCAGGGGGTCAGGTTGCCTTCGGGAGAGATCCTGCTGTAATGAGTTGCGGCGGGACAGCCCCCGGCATAGGCCCTCGTGTATACGGAATCGGGATCTTTTTCATAAACCACGCGTTTGTACTGCGGGGCGCATTTCGAGTTGATCATCAACCGGCCCTTGTACTTCATCTGTTGCTCGTAGAGCATTTTCAGGGCTTCCTCATAAGCCGCGTTGGAGATATCTGTGTTGCCCTGTCCGCGTCCGGTGCATATCAGGAAGTACAGATTAAACGCGACCGCGCCAATTTTTTCGGCGAATGCCACCACCTCGGGTATTTCTTTGTAGTTCATTTCCGAAACGGACATCTGAATGAGAAAATCGATGCCCACTTCGTTCAAAACGTTGAAGGCTTCCATGGATTGATTCCACGCGTTCTCAACTCCACGGAATTTGTCATGCTTGCCAGGGTCCATCGAGTCGATGCTAATGCCGACTCCGTGCGCACCCGCTTCTTTTATCTTCAAGGCGTTGGC
>JADFGI010000179.1 GCA_022567815.1 Nitrospinota bacterium | reverse complement strand
CACTGGGATACGGTGGTGAGGGTTCGTGGACCACTTCGTTCCACGAAGCTCCATGGGACTTCAAGTAACGGGCCACGGATTTAGCGGCGGCCAGAAATTCTCCTTCTATAGGGCTGTCCAGGAGATTCAAAATCTTTATCAAGTTATTCTCGTTGATCTTTTTTATAGCCCGGCCAGGCATTAATGATTACAGGGAATTGAGTTGCAAAGCCATCCGTCTGTAAGTGAGGGGTTGTTGCGGTCTGAATCGTTTGGGGTTATTTCAAAAGCGGGAAAAACCGGGCAGAATTTTTTTTTATGGGATTCCTTTCACGCCGCATTCGGCAAAGATTTTTGCGCAATCTTACGAGCGGCGTGCAAAGTCATCTACAATCAGGAAACTAACAAGCGATGGCTTCCGTGGGATGCTCCTGGTTGATTTTTTTTACCCGTTGATGAAGGTATTTTGATTTGTTGAAATCTTTCATTTCATCATACAACCCGGCCAAGCGATTCAGGGAATCGGCCACCTTGGGATGTTGCGGACCGAAAACGTCCTCCCTGATTTGTAAAGATCGGACGTAAAACAATTCCGCCTTGGCGATATTGCCTTTGGTGTTGTAATGCCTGCCCAGGTAATTGAGATATTTGGCAACTATCGGATGATGCTGACCAAATAAAATTTCGATAATTCTTAGAATTGCTTTGCGGAAAAATAATGATTTTGCCATAACGTTGTCTCCTCCTCCAATTAGTCATTAGAAGGCTCAGTTTGCCTCTTTGGACTTTATCCTGAGTAATAGCAATAGCCATGCCAAGAAAATTAAGTCGCTAAAAAACAATAGATGAGGGTGGAGACGAAATTTAAAAGGAGCTATATTTGGCCTCAATTGACAAATTTTGGCTTACATTCCGGCAAAATTACCACGATTATGGTAGCAAAATATGTCACTCTGAGGGATTTAGTCATCCACATTTTGACATGGACAGACAGAGTGGCCACCCACAATGCGTTCAAATATTAGCTAAAGCCTTCAAAAAAACATTTTTTTCACTGAAAGAATTTATTCACAAAAATAAAAACAATGGCATGTATATTCAGATAAAACGCGGTAATTGCTGGTTCTTTTGGGCCATCTTGCCGGAAATAAAGGTTTTCCTCAAAAATGGACCTGCCCATTGCCATTTCTCATTTATTTTACTTTTGGGGATAAACTGTGAAAAAAACTTACAAAGGAACAGGAAGGTTCTTTTATAAACCTTTATTTTTCAATGAATCTGGTTTGGCATAGAGATTGCTTTTTTGTTTGCAGGAAGTAGGGGGCCATTCAAACAATCCGGACCAAAGGGAGCAGGGTTTAAACCCGGTCCTGGTTTTGTTTGACTCCAACGAAGACCATTTATTAATAAAGGAAAGGTGTTTTATGGGTATGTTTGAAAAATACCAATGGAATTATAAGGTTTTAAAAGAACCAATCCCAAATTCGGAGGGAGAAATTATGGAATTGGAGAAAAAACTGTCCGACCTGGGAAGCCGTTATTGGGAGGTGGTGTCGGTGAATCATTTGACAAATTCACCCAGCATGCTCATCTATTTGAAAAGCACCAAATGGCGAACCATTGTTTCAAAGGATCATTAACCCCCTCCGCAACGCGGGGAGGAACCCCGTTACACGGGGAGGAAACTCTGGGCTGACGCTCGCTTTGCTCACGAGCCCCGAAAAGCCATAAATCCATCGACCGTTAATATTGGCCCCCGCAACGCGGGGAGGAAACTCTGGGCTAACGCTCGCTTCGCTCACGAGCCCCGAAAAGCCATAAATCCATCGCCCGTTAATATTGGGTCCAGCCCCCAGGCTGGCCGCGTGGCCAGGGCCTCCTGGTCTTTTCAGGCAGAGGGATAGAAGGATTGATATATTCAAAAAACCGGTTTACAGAGCCACCCGGCTTTCATCCTGCTTTTGCTACCTTTGCGAATATTTTTGCAGGGTGTCGAGAAGGATGTCTTTTTTTATTGGTTTGGAAACATAGTCCGAACATCCCACTTTCAGGCATCTTTCCATATCCCCTTTTAACGCGTTGGAGGTAAGGGCAACGATAGGTGTTTGCGTGCGGTTTTGTTTTTTTTCCCATTCACGGATTTTTCCCGTGGCCGTATATCCATCCATAACTGGCATTTGCATGTCCATCAATACCAGGTGGTAGCGCTTCTTCTTGAACATTTCGACGGCCACCTTGCCGTTATCCGCTGTTTCGAGTCGATGTTGCGTTTTGTTTAAATACAATTGGACGAGCAATCGATTATCCTCAGAATCTTCCACCAGAAGAACTTTCAATCCTTTTTGCGTCCCCGGCTTTGGTTCAGGACTCGGCGTGGATATCTCCGGTTTGGTGGGAGCCTCATAGCCTAAGGCGGCGAATATTTTTTCAAGGAGAGCCTCCGGTTGGATAAACTTGGTCCGGTAATCAACGATTCCCAATCTGAGGCACTGGTCGATGTCACCCTTTCTTGTGTCGATGGGCATCATCATTACCGTGGGAATATGCAAATCAAAATCGGTCAGGATTTTTTTCAAAAACTTGAAACCGCCGATGGTTGGAAGCCGGCTGTTGATCAGGAGCAATTGGTAAGGCTCTTTGTTTGTACTTTTTCTTAATTCCCTGAGGCCTTCCTGGGAATTTTGCAGGCATTTGACGGACATCCCCCAGTCAACCATCTGGTCATTTACCATGCTCCGGATGGAAGCCCGTTGCTCGATCAAAAGGGTTTTAATGCCCAACAGTTTTTCCGGTTTTACCGTGGGGGTTTTTTCAGGTTGTTCGGGCTCAGCAAACCGGACCGTAAAATAAAATGTACTGCCTTTATCAACCCGGCTTTCCGCCCAGATGTTACCGCCCATCAACTCGATCAGGCTTTTGCAGATGGTGAGCCCTAGCCCGGTGCCACCGTATTTTCTGGTGGTCGAGGAATCTGCCTGGGAAAAACTGGTAAAAATCGATTCCAGTTTTTCCGAAGGAATCCCCACCCCGGTATCGGAGACGGAAAACAACAGTCCTCCCGAATTCTCCAACTCCGGATTTTTTTCTACCCGCACGAGGATTTCCCCCTGTTCGGTAAACTTGACGGCATTTCCGATCAAATTGGTCAGTACCTGGCGGAGCCGATGAGAATCTCCATGCAGCAGGTTGCGTATTTCCGGAGCGATGTGATAATTGAGGATAAGGCCTTTTTCCTGTGATTTTAAATCCAGGATTTCGATGGTTTTTTCCAACAGAAGCCTTGGATTAAAGTCTGTGTTATCCAGCTCGATTTGACCGGCCTCAATTTTGGAGAGGTCCAGAATATCATTGATTAATGTCAGAAGATTTTCCCCCGCGCCGCGGAAAACTTTCACCAATTCCATTTGTTCCGAATTGAGAGAGGTTTCCGCCAGCATGTCGCTCATGCCGATAATGGCGTTCATGGGAGTCCGTATTTCATGGCTCATGTTTGCCAGAAACTCGCTCTTGGTCTGGTTGGCGCGGTCGGCTTCCTGCCGGGCTTGCTCGGCTTTTTCCTTGGCCTGTATGATTTCATCTGCGGCCCGTTGGCGTTCGACGACGCGCCCGAGTTGGGTGCCGATTTGATCCACCACATCCAGAAGCCGCTGGTCCGGAGGCGCCGGATAGGTTGAAAAAAATTCCATGACGCCCACCACTTCCCTGCCAATGAGCACGGGGAAAGCAAATCCACTGGCTATTCCATTTTCTTTGGAAAACCGACCCCGCTGGAATCGCGGATTTTTAGTAATATCCCGAACCCAGGTTTGTTCGCCGGTGGCCAGCACTCTTCCGGCAAGCTCCTCACCATAATTTATCTTCATGTCATTGGTGGCTTCTCGGAAATTTCGAAGCCTTTCCGGATCGTCAAGAAACCAGATGTTGGTAGATGTCAGGTTAGGCGGAAAATCTGTTGTGGGAAGAAAAAGATGGCCAATAGCCCACCCGGTCAAAGAACAAATTTTATTCAGGCAGGTTTGAATGGCCTGCTCGAAGGTTTCTGCTTCATTAGCGGCGCTGGAAACATCGTGCAGGAGCTGAACATAGGCGTACTCCTGTTTCAATGCTTCCTCCTGTTTTTTGCGTTCCTTAATATCGCGGACCACGGCGGTATAGGTCCGCTGATTTTCGAGAAGGATTTCGCTCACGGCAAATTCCATGGGAATAGCCGACCCGATGGTTTCAACTTCATTAGCGGCGCTGGAAACATCGTGAAGGCTCTGAACATAGGTAGATTCCTGATTCAATACCCCTTCCTGTTTCTTGCGTTCTGTTATGTCGCGAACCAAGACGGTAAATGTCCGCCGATTTTCAAGAAGGATTTCGCTTACGGTGAATTCCATGGGGAAAATCGAGCCATCCTTCTTCAATCCGGTGAGTTCAGGTTGAATTCCGGAAATGGTGGAGCGCCGGGCGCTTTTCCGGGCCTGCAATAAGGATACGGCATTTTCGTCGGACGATTCAGGCATTAGAAAATCAATATTTTTTCCTCGCACCTCGGAAAATTTGTAGCCAAAAATCCGTTCGGCGGCCAGATTGAAGGTTTCGATGATCCCCTTTTCATCCGTGGTGACAATGCCGTCGATGACGATGTCTAAAATTTTATCGAAACGGGTTTCACTTTCCCGGATTTTTTCCTTTGCTCGCGTCCGTTCTCTTTGAATGGTTTTTTGCCGGACCCGGATAAAAAATATGACCAGAACAACTAACGCCAGGAGTTCGGTTATCAAAAAGTTTTTGTTATTAAGGGACAGAAGAGGAGGTGAGGAATCCGCCTCAGAAATTTCCGCGGAAACCATGGTTTCGATGATGGCAAGCGGAGGAAGGTCCAGCTGACTCAGACCGTTTGCAGCCGCCTCTGAGGTCATGCTCAGACAGAGAAATATTAAGGCCATCCACCGGGGGCGAAAAGGGCGATGGAAAAAATTTTGGCTTAAAGTTTTCGGTAACATGAAAATGGGTGACTCGAAAAATATCAATTTTTAGAGATCCCCCTCATTAATATCCTCGGGTCTAAATTTAAAATCTTTTGCGATAACGCGTCTGATGTCCCGGGTTTTGCCCAACCAAACTTTGTTTTTTTCCTGAGCGTAAAGTTTTTCCGCCTTGGTGATGTGTCTCATTGCCTTGTGCCCATCCTTCATTTTGGCGTATACCACCGCCAGGTTGAAGTGTGCTCCCGGAATATTGGAGTTGATTTCTTGAAGCGTGATCAAGGTGGACATGGCTTGATCGTATTGCTTGTCCTTGATGTAACCGGAAGCGAGAAGATTCAATAATTTGGGATTTTCAGAATCCAGCCTAACGGCTTCTTTCAAAACAGTGACCGCGGCCTTGGTCAATCCCCTTCTTAAATAGATTTCGCCGATTATTTGATACGCCTCAAAGGCCTCAGGGTTTATGACAAGGGCTTGCCTGGACAGATCCAACGCTTTTTCGAAACCGGATACTTGAAAATTTGTTCTTGCCAGAACAATATAGGGTCTGAACAGGAAAGGATCGATTGCAAGAGCTCTTTCGGCCATGTCAGTGGCTTTACTCAAAGCGTTTGATTTTAGGAAAATATAGCTCATGATCGAAATCGCTTCAGCATCATTACGATTTTTATGGATCAACTCGTAAACTTTGGTCTTGGCTTCGTCAAATTTTTTTTCACGGATCAATTGCAACCCTTTGGCAATCTGCGGACGCAATTGGTTCCCAGTGGCGGTTTTTTCCGCGTTTTCATTTGTTTCCCCGCTGCCGCAGGCGGTTAGAAAGACCAGGGACAGGAGGGTTCCCGCCAGCCAGGACATCCTGCGAATCAACGGTCGATGTTTCCCAAAAAATTTATCCTTGTGCACCATCCGGTTTCCTTTCAATTGCCAAGAATATGCAGAACGACCTGCCTCCGGTGGGGGGAGATACGGTGTTCAAAAATATAAATATCCTGCCACGTTCCCAGAGCCATCCGCCCCTCAATGATGGGGACGGAAATCTGAGGTTGGGTCAGCGCCGAACGAATATGTGCTGGCATGTCGTCTGGCCCTTCCGACTGGTGCCGGTGGACCGGGTCCCCGTCGGGAACCAGTCGGCTGAAAAAATCGTTTAGATCCGCCAGAACGTCCGGGTCCGCGTTTTCCTGAATTACCAATGAGGCGGATGTGTGACGCAGAAAAACGGTCAGGATACCAGTCAGGATGCCCTGCTTGTCCACCCAGGTTTCAATTTCCCGGTTGATATTGACCAGTCCTTTCCCATTGGTGGTGATGCTGAACTGATGGGTGGCCTGTTTCATGATGTTGAAGCAAGAAAAAAAGTAAATGCCCGAAAAAAAATCGGATCAAATGGGTTGTATTAGGTATAACCCTATTGTACCCCAGTTGAGTTGCTAAAGACATATCTATATGAATTTTTTGAAGTTATTGGATATTTAAGGCGAAATTACCCTCCCAAAATCAATAATTCTGGTTATACTGATTAACTGAAGGTATGAACCAATTTTTCTGATTTTTTCACCTGTTAGAAGTCGGTCTCTATTTGGAATGAACCCTGAAAAAGGATGAATACATG
>JADFGI010000178.1 GCA_022567815.1 Nitrospinota bacterium | reverse complement strand
AAAGAAGGAGGAGCTTATGAAACCATTTTTGAGACTGCCAATATTTGCCGCTATGTTAGTGGCATTCGGGTGTGCCAGTATGGATACCCAAGCGAGTTCAAAGGCTGGTAGTGCGGGCTCATTGCCCGATACCGGTCTGGGCGCCTATACGAGGGCTCACGCCATGAATCCCAATCCACCCGACCGTATCGGCGGGCCGGTAGAGATAAAAGTATCGATACGTGGGGGTTCAGTCCGATGGAACCAGCCTGGGCCGCGCCAGATGGACCCTGCCGTTTTTGGAACCCCTGCCCATCCCATTGGTTTTGAGAACACGCCTTTCCCATTGGTAGGCATCAAGCCTGGTATGAGGCAAAAAATGGGCGAAGCCTATACCATCGTTGACCATGCGACGCCATTCAGTGACTGGCTGACCGTGGGCGTTGGTGACCTGGAGATGACCCTGTTAGACGCGACCGCTATTGATGGCGCTAAAACGAAGGACAAGGTTTCCTTTGTGGCGACCTTTGAGGCGCCTGACAAGTCGCACAAATACAGGGTTGAAGCCAATATGGCGTTGCCGCACGGAAAGTTCTTTCCCACCTTTGGCGGCGTGGTGACCGACCATCTCCTGCATGGCGCGACCGGATTGGGCACGAGACTGATGCCGACCGAGTTTACCTATGTGGCTTTTTGGGCTAAAGGCAAGCTTTTTGTCGATGGCAAGCTGGTCAACGACAATCATCTGATTCATATGATGATCACGGAAGGGGTGCGTAAGAAAGGTAAATTACAATTCGATAGTGGAATCAACGGTGTCGGAAGAGTGGTGCATCTGATGGTGCCGCCTTACAAACTGGGGCCCATGGGTCCGGAAAAGTCGCCGTTAAAGACCGGTTATTTACCTTTCCCTGAGGTCAAAAAAAGGATGATGAAGATGAAGGCGATGATCATGGCAATGCCTGATGGGCCAGAGAAAAAGAAGATGATGGGTAAGATGATGGCGACAAAAGCGCTCATGAAGCATACCAAAGAACATGTGATGCATGCCATGAAGGAAGGCAAAATGTGGGGTCAACCTTTTCTGCATGTGATGTTTGGAAATCCTGAAATCAAGGTCACGCATCAATAATTTAATGAGTCGGTTGAGCGCTGCTTGAAAGCAGGCGCTCAACCGGAAATTACTCAAGGAGCCTGTCAGATGAACATTAATAACAAGTGGATATATAAGGTAGGGTTAATTGCTGTCCTTGGAATTGTTGCGGCATGGCCCATGGGTCTATTGGCCTCGCAAGAGCGGGTCATTGTTGTGGAACGAGATACCTCCTATAACCCGGATGTCATAAAGATCCAGCTTGGCCAGGTCATGGAAGTGCGCAACCGGGATGAGTTTTGGCATAGTTCTCTAATCAGCAAGGTGGATGCGAATGGCTTTGAAACGGAAGAGGTATTTAAAAAGCGACGAGACCGGCGTGGAGGACAGTGGGAGTATACGTTTGAGGAAGCCGGTCTCTACGTTATCCGTTGCACCAACCATGATGGCATGACCGCAGACGTCGAAGTGATTGGATAAAGTCCATTTATGAATACTTGTGATTGAGGAGGTATTCCAATGAAGTTTATCTTTAAACCGCTGACAGGACTTTTGGTGTTGACATTGATCCTTGTTGGATACGCACCTGTTTCTCATGCCAAGGCAGTGCCTTTAATCTCCGTCAAGGTAGAGGCCCCGCCCAAGCTAGACGGCAAACTGGATGCTATTTGGAAGAAAGCAAAACTGGTTAAAGTCGAGGCGGAAGATGGACCGGAAATAAGCATAAAGACGGTTTACACTAAAGACCGGGTTTATTTTCTGCTTTCCTGGAAAGACTGGACGGAGTCCATACACCAGGATAAATGGGTGTATGACGGAAAAAAATGGGGGATCAAGCAGGAAAAAAGATGGGAGGACGAACCCCCCTGGGAAGCGGACTCGGATCGTTTCTGTTTCCAGTGGCCTCTGAGGGACGACAATCTAATAAAGAAATTTGCAGAGAAAGGGTGTTCGGCACTTTGTCACAAGCCCGAGAAGGAAAACAAGATGTTTACCAATGGGCCGCATGAAGCGTCTGATATATGGCAATGGCGGGCGTCCACCACAAACCCGTTGGGTTATGCCGATGATGGTTTCCTCGACCATACCAACATCTCAAAGAAAGCCGAGAGAAATGCTGACAAAAGAATAAACGCGGCGCATAAATGGGATGACCCTGGAGCCGGTGAATCAATCAATGTACGCAACAGGGAAGGCGAAGGACCGAAATGGATGTCCACGGCCACCACAGGGAAACCCTTTCTGGTCAAAGGCAATGAAGCTCCTCTTGATATGTCGCGGATCAAAAAAGGAGACGCCGTCCCCGGATGGTTGTTAGCCAGGCCTGAAGGCTCGAGGGGCGATATCGACGCCGCGGCAAAGTATGACAAAGATGAAGGTTTATGGACTTTAGAGTTGAGTCGCAAACTGGTCACCAATGACAAAGAGCATGATGTGCAGTTTGATGACCTTTCCAAAACCTACTATTTCGGCATAGCTGTCTGGGAAAACGACCTGCTATACGGCCATACAAGAGTCAAAAAACCCTTTGCTCTGACATTTAAGTAAAAGTTTGGAAGATGAGGTTGTGATCAGGTCATCCACCTCCGTCCCCATCCCAAGGCAGGGCGGGGAACGGAACGGTTTTCTACATGAGATGGTTTCAGTCCGCGTGTTTTCTTAAAAATGTGGGGATATCGTAGTCCATCGACAATTCCTCGAATTCCGGACTTTCCCCTTTAATCGCAGACGCCAGAGTTTTCAAATGAGTGAATGCCGGCTGACCCGTCGTGCCATTTTTTAGCTCTTCTTCTTTCAAAGTATTTTCTATCGGTAACAAGTGCGGTTTGTTTTGCTGGGTTTTGTTGTCCTCAAACCCGGTTGCGATAACCGTTACCCGCATTTTCCCTTCCATATTAGGATCGATGACCGCGCCGAAAATGATGTGAGCGTCCGGATGGGAGTTTTTCTGAACCAGCATGGAGGCTTCGTTCACTTCCATCAGGCCAAGGTCTTCACCGCCGGTGATATTGATGAGAATTCCCCGTGCCCCCTCCACGGTTGCCTCGTCCAGCAGGGGACTGGAAATGGCTTTTTGCGCCGCTTCCACGGCCCGGTTTTCCCCGGAGGCCAGGCCACTGCCCATGAGGGCCTTGCCCATATTGCCCATGATGGCTTTAACATCGGCGAAATCCAGATTGATAAGGCCGGGAACCACGATAAGATCGGAAATACTGCAGACCGCCTGTTTGAGGATATCATCGACCAGGGCGAAGGCTCCGGTAAAGGAAGTTTCCTTGCCAACGAAGCTGAGCAATTTTTGATTGGGAATAACGATCAGGGTGTCGACGGCTTTTTTTAGTTCCAGAATTCCTTCTTCCGCCTGCACCGCGCGTTTTCGGCCTTCGAATTGAAATGGTTTGGTCACCACGGCGACGGTCAGAGCGCCCGCTTCCTTGGCGATTCGAGATATGATGGGGGCCGCTCCGGTACCCGTTCCGCCCCCCATGCCCGCGGTTATGAACACCATATCCGCCCCTTGCACGGCATCCCTGATTTGGCTCTCGCTTTCCTCCGCCGCTCTTTTGCCGATATCCGGATTGGACCCGGCACCCAGTCCCCGGGTCAACTCAGTCCCGATATGGATTTTGTCCGGGCATTCGCAGGAATCCAGCGATTGGATATCCGTATTGGCAACGCTAAAATCCACGCCGCGGATACGGTCTCTTATCATGGATGTCACGGCATTGGTTCCGCCGCCGCCGACGCCAATCACTTTTATTTTTGCGGAATATTCGACATCATTATCAAATTCGATCAAGCCCATTTCACCCTCCTTCTTAATAAACGATACCGTTGCAAGTAGACAGGGTATCCGATAATAGTTTTCATTTAAAAGCCGTGACCAGCGTGACGCTGGACCCGAATGGCAAAAGCGTTCTCTACTAACAAAGGTTCTCCGGGGCTCGCGAGTGAAGCGAGCGTCTGCCCTTTATCTCCTCCCCGCGTTGCGGGGCGGGGAATAAAACCCACTGGTGGGATTTAAAAGAATTCCTCCGCCCAATCCCGCATGCGGCTGAATATTTTTTCAAACATGTTCCGCCCCTGGAGTTGGCGGGTTTTTCCTGATTTATCGACTCTCAGCCCGTACTGGATCAAGCCCGTACTGGTTGCGTACATGGGATTGTTCACCACATCAATGAGCCCGCCCAGGCCGGTGGGCGTTCCGATCCGTACCGGACACTGGAAAACGCTTTCCGCGAGGTCCGCGATTCCTTCCATGGCAGACGCGCCTCCGGTCAGAACGATTCCCGACGTGATGATATCCCGGTAGCCGGAGTTGGTCAGCTCCAGATCCAGCATGTCAAACATTTCCTTGGACCGAGCTTCAATGATTTCACTCAAAATCTGCCGCGATACCGTTTTGGGTTCACGTCCTCCCACACTGGAAACTTCGATGGTTTCATCCGCCCTCACTAAAGAAGAAAAGGCACATCCGTAGGAATGTTTGATTATTTCCGCCTCGGCATTTGGCGTACGCAAGCCGATGGCGATATCGTTGGTCATTTGCGATCCGGCAATGGTGAGAACGGACGTGTGCTTGATGGCTCCCTGGAAAAAAATGGCCATGTCCGAGGTGCCTCCGCCGATGTCGATCATTGACACGCCGAGTTCCTTTTCATCGGCGGAAAGAACCGATTCGCTGGACGCCAGTTGCTCCAGAACGATATCCTGCACGCCAAGACCTGCCTTATTGACGCATTTGACGATGTTTTGCGCTGAAGTTACGGCGGCGGTGACAATATGCACCTTGGCTTCCAACCGAACCGCCGCCATGCCCAGCGGATCCTTGATACCATCCTGATTGTCCACGATATATTCTTGCGGAAGGACATGAATGACCTCCCGGTCCAGAGGAATGGCGATTGCCTTGGCGGCTTCAATCACCCGGTCGACATCTTTCTCAACAACCTCTTTTCCCTTAACGGCAATTATTCCGTGACTGTTTAGACTATTGATGTGGCCACCGGCGATTCCCACATAAACGGATTCGATTTCGCATCCGGCCATCATTTCCGCTTCCTCCACGGCGTTTTTAATGGATTCTACCGTGCTGTCGATATTGATCACAACGCCCTTGCGAAGGCCTCTGGAAGGGTATTGGCCAAGCCCGATGATGTCGATTTTGCCATCCGGGTTTTTTTCACCAATAATGCAACAGATTTTGGTGGTCCCTATGTCCAGGCCAACAATGTAGTCATTTTTTTTGGACATGTATTTTTTTCCTCAATATTTTTCGCATCGCTTAACAGTTCTCCACACTTTATAAACGCGTTTTCTGTTTCACTACAATTTTATCTTTAAAAGATAAATCTATATACTCGATGTTCTTTCTGTCCTTCTCCAGAGTGTCGCGGACAATCAGGAAATTTTGAAAATCCTGTTCGATGGTTTCAAGACCCATGAAAATTTTCAAACGGCCATCCTGGGTGGTAAACGTGACGCGGGAGAAATCATCAACATCCGCCGTCTTGATAGGATTGTCGGCAAAAAACGACATTTTGTTTAGATAATGCATGGTTTGTAAACTCTGGATAACCCCTTCCAGGGCGGCATTTTGTCCCAGGCCGGTTTTTTCTCCCGACCAGGGCTGGATTATCAGGGGAAGATGGCGGTAAGCGGGTGTCTCAAGTGAAAGCAGAATTCCGAAGTTGTCCATGACATAGACCTGGTCCAACTTGATTCTGGCATAAGGCTTTCTTTCCTTCACATCAACCACAATATCCTGAGGAAAAACTTTTCTCACGGAAACCGATTGAATCCAGGGGTGCCGGGCCAGCCGGGTGGACAGGTTTTCCAGGTCCAGCAAAAATATATTTTCGCCGGTGACGGGACCCAGCCATTCATGCAGTTCTTGTTCAGGCAATGTTTTGTTGCCTGTAAGGGTCACCTGGGATATCTCAAATTGGGGCGAGGTGGTGACAAACTGGTATCCCAGATAAACTCCATAAGCCACGGCCCCTGCCAGCAGGAGTTTGGTGAACCAATCCAGCAGGGTTTTTACAAGCGCCGACAGGGTCAAAAAAAGGCTGGTGTCCTCTTTGGAATCACGTTGTCTTCCACCTTTTTTTCGCTTATTGCGTTTTTGCAGTCGCATTACTTTCCAGGACCCGCCGAGTTTTTTTTGTTCCGCCAACGCGTAATTCATAAAAACCTTATTCTTAATCGAGTTGAACCGTTGTTAAAATATCCATTACCTGTCCGCTAAAATTCAACACCGCTTTATTAATTTCCCACCAGTGGGTTTCATACCCCGTAGCTACTAGCCGTAGGGGCAACTGGAAAAATCGTTTGGTCGAGATAACGTATGCTGACTCAAAAAGTATTTTCCATTCGGGTCCAGCGTCACGCTGGCTACGGCTTTTAAATAAAAATCCTTGTTGGATACCCCGTCCGCTTGCGGCGGGGTCGTTCATTCATGCGGTTAAAATATTTTTGTAATAAAACATCAACGTTGTATCATCCTCCGTTTACCTAATGTCACTTAAAACAATT
>JADFGI010000177.1 GCA_022567815.1 Nitrospinota bacterium | reverse complement strand
TTATCAGCACGTTTGACCAGGGATTTTGCCATGAACAAAACCAGGGCGAACTTGGCAAGCTCGGACGGTTGAAATGTAAAAAAACCCAAATCCAGCCACCTCCGGGCCCCGCCACTTTCCAAGCCCAATCCGGTAAACATCACGGCTAATAGGAGAATTAATGTCACCAGCATGACCGGATAGGTGAATCGCTCCAAATAATGGTAATTGGTTTTTCGGGCGCACCATAGAACTCCGCATCCAAGAACCAGCCAAATAAACTGTCGCTTTAGAAAGTAAAGGGAGTCGTGATGCTTTTCCAGGGCATAGACTGCGCTTGAACTGAACACCATGACGAGGCCGAAAAGAACCAGAATCGCAACGGTGATGCAGAGAAGTAAATCACAGCCCTGATGTTTTGTGTTCGATTGACTCAAGATGCCTTGTTCCTTACAAAATAAAATACGGTTCTGCTGGACATTTTTAAAGCTGTTGGACAATGGTTTTAAACTGGTTCCCACGATCGGCGTAATCGATGAACATGTCAAAACTGGCGCAGGCTGGCGAAAGCAGAATCACATCCCCCGCCACCGCTTTGTCCACCGCCTGACGCACGGCCTCCTCCATATTGTTTACTTCTTCATAGCTGAAGGATCCGTTGAGAATCTGCCGAAACTTGGATCGGGTTTCTCCCATCAGGATCAAATGTTTTACCTTTTTTTTGAGCGTCTGCTTCAACGGCAGGAAATCGGAGCCCTTGTCTTTTCCTCCGGCAATCAACACGACCGGGCGGTTCAAGGATTCCAGGGATTTCTGGACAGCTCCCACGTTGGTTCCCTTGGAATCGTTTACAAAGTCGATTCCGCGAAAAGTCCGCACCCATTCCATGCGGTGTTCCATGCCAGTAAATTGTTGAAGAGATTCCGCTATAGATTCCGCCGAGATGTCGAGGAGGGAACAGGCAAGAGATGCCGCAAGAACATTTTCCACCTGCCATTGCATGACTTGATTCAAGTCCTCAATGGCGCATATTGTCTTTTCGGTTCCATGCTTGCGGAGCATGAGATTGTTTCCCATTAAAAATGCGCCCTGATCGCCCTTGGCCCTGGTGCTGAAATAAAACTTTTGCGCCAATGAGTTTTTTCCAAGATGTTTTGTATTGGCATCGTCCATGTTTAAGAGACAATAATCGTTTGCCGTTTGGTTTTCATTGATTCTTGCCTTGAGCGCGATATACGCTCCCATAGTTTTGTGCCGGTCTAAATGATCTGGAGTGATATTCAACACGATGCTGATTTTGGGTTGGAAATTCTCAATTGCCTCCAGTTGAAAACTGGAAATTTCCAGAACCAGAAAATCAATCTCCTTTTGATCGACAAAAGAGATAAAGGGAATCCCGATGTTGCCTCCGACCAAAACCTTTTTTCCGGCCCTCTGTAATATTTTCCCGATCAACGTTGTGCAGGTCGATTTCCCATTGGTCCCTGTAATTGCGATGATGGGAGTGGAGGTGAACCGGCTGGCCAACTCGATTTCACTCCAAATGGGGATACCGCGTCGCCGGGTTGGTTCCAGAAAGGAAGAATGGATATCGACTCCCGGACTGAGGATGACTAGCTCCTCATTGCCCGGCAGGGCGTCTGCCCCGAAATTTATTTGCACCGATGGATTCAACTGAGCGATTGCCTCCTCCAGGTCTTTTCGTTCCTTGTGATCGATGAGAGTCACCTGGGCCTTTCTGCCTGCCAGGAAATTTGCCGAAGCGATGCCTGAACGCCCCATACCGATCACGGTTATTTTTTTATTATTAAGGTCCATTTTTCAGCGCAATTTAAGGGTGCTCAATCCGATCATCGCCAGGACAACGGCAATGATCCAGAAACGGACGATGACCTTGGGTTCGGCCCAGCCCGATTGTTCAAAATGATGGTGCAAAGGCGCCATTTTAAAGACGCGCTTGCCGCCGCTGTATTTGAAATAGCCGACCTGGATGATGACGGAAAGCGCTTCGATCACAAAAATTCCCCCCACCAGGATCAAAAGCAGTTCATGTTTGACGATTACGGCGATGGTTCCCAGGATGCCGCCGAGAGACAAGGAACCGACATCTCCCATAAACACTTGCGCTGGATAGGAGTTGTACCAGAGAAACCCCAGGCTGGCCCCTATAACGGCTGTGCACACAATGGTCATCTCTCCTGCTTCGCGGATGTGTTGAATGTCCAGATATTCGGCGAACTTGAAATGCCCGCTCAGGTAAACAATCCCGGTATAGGTGAGCGTGGCGATGATGATGGGGCCTATGGCCAGGCCGTCCAATCCGTCGGTCAGGTTGACGGCGTTTGATGTTCCAACGATGATGAAGACAATGAAGAAGAGGTAGCCGATCCCCAGGTCCGGTTGCAATTGCTTAAAGAAGGGTACGGAAAGTGTTGTGGCGTACTCCGTCCGGGAAGGATCGAAATAAACCAGATAAATGCCGATGGCCAGGGCCAACAGGGTTTGGCATAGAAGTTTTGCTTTAACGGACAAACCATCGCCGCTTTTGAGTTTGACAATATCGTCATAAAGACCAACCGCTCCAAATCCCACCGCGGAAAAAATAATGATCCAGATGTAACTGTTGGATAAATTGGCCCAAAGCAGGGTAGATAACAAAAAGGTAAAAAGGATGAGCACCCCTCCCATCGTGGGCGTTCCCGATTTGACGTTGTGGTGCTGTGGACCGTGTTTGCGTATCTTTTCACCGATCTGGTATTTCTGCAGTAAGCGGATCATGTAAGTCCCAAGAATCAAACTGAGCACGAGCGCGGTCACCCCGGAATATGCCGCCCGGAATGTGATGTACCGGAACACGTTGAATATGGGATAGTCTGAACTGAGTGGATAGAAAAAATGATAAAACATAATTTATGCTAAATTGCCTCAGGGTGAATCCATTCTTGCAAGACCATTTCCATTCCTGACCCGCGAGAGCCCTTAAACAAAAGGCAGTCTCCATGCCGGGTGTTTTCCCTCAAAAATTCAGAAGCCTCCGCACGCGTGTCAAAGACGATGATGCGGTCTCCCTTCATGCCGCCGGCACGGGCTCCCTGAGCGGTCAACGCAGTCAGTTCGCCCACGGTGACCAACATGTCGATGGGTTGTTTGGCGATTTCATTTCCGAGGCGGGTGTGTGCCGATGAAGACAAGTCGCCCAGTTCCAGCATGTCTCCGATAACAAAAATCCTGCGTCCGGAAGAGGGGTATTCAGCCAGCGTGGCGAGGGCTTCCCGCATCGATTTTGGATTTGCGTTGTAGGCATCGTTGATGATCGTTTTGGAATCGTGCTGAAAAATTTCATAACGGTGGGAAAGCAGTTTGCAATTGGCCAGACCCGCCTTAATGTCCGCTGTCCCGATTCCCAGGGAGTGCCCGGTGGCCACCGCCGCCAAGGCGTTGTAGATATTGCAGAATCCCAGAAAAGGGAGCTGTACCGGGAAGGCGTTGCCAAACAGGGAAACGGTGAAATCATGGCCCCTGCCCGTGGCTTGTATGTCGTGCGCCTTCACGTCCGCTGGGTTGTTGATGCCGAAGGTGGCTCGTTTGACTGCGGTCCTAAGCGATGTTGCCAGTTCCAGCACCAGCGGGTCATCCGCATTGATAATGGCGGTTCCTTCGTCATCCAGAGAATCGAACAGCTCGCCCTTGGCCGCCTGCACGTTTTTCAAGGTTTTCAATTGGACCAGATGGCCCTCGGAAATATTGGTGATGACCCCGATATCGGGTTTGGCGATGTCCGCCAGTAGCCTGATTTCGCCCGCCGCGCTCATACCCATCTCCAGCACGGCCACTTCATGCGAGGCGTCCAGTTGCAAAACGTTGAGGGGCAGACCAATGTGGTTGTTCAAGTTGCCTCGTGTCTTCAGGGTTTTAAAGGTTGTTTCCGCGATAGCCGCGATCATTTCCTTGGTTGTGGATTTTCCGTTGGTTCCCGTGACGCCGACCACGCGAACGGGCAACCGCCGCCTGTGAAAGCGGGCCAGGTCTTGCAGTGCGGACAAGGTATCGTCCACACGGATAATAAAAGGAGCGTTATCTTCCTGACCGGAAAGAGTGGGCGACGACGGCAGTCGCTCCTTGTCTGAAAGAATAATCCCGGCGGCTTTTTTCTCCACCGCTTGCCGGATGAAAGCGTGGCCGTCGAAGGTTGGGCCCAGGATGCAGAAAAACAGTTGCCCCGCCTGCAGGGTACGGGAGTCGATGGACACGCCTTTGAAGGCCACCGACTCGCGTCCTGAAAGGAGGTTTCCGCGCAAGACCCGCAAACATTCCTGTGCGTTACTTTCAATCACAGCTCATCCTTTGGTTTAGTAAGTTGACGGCGATCTCCCGGTCGTCAAAATGAATGGTTCCGGAATTGAGGATTTGATAATTTTCATGGCCTTTTCCCGCGATCAAAACGAGATCGCCTGAACGGGCATTGTCTATTGCATATTCAATCGCCTTTTTACGGTCGGCGATAACGATGTAGTCCTGGGATTTTTTGGACCCAGCCGGAACTCCCTTAAGGATGTCTTCGATGATCCGTTCAGGATCCTCGGTTCTGGGGTTGTCGGAAGTGATGACGGTGAAATCGCCCAACTCCAGAGCCACGCGTCCCATTTCTTTTCGCTTGCCCCGGTCACGGTCTCCGCCGCAACCGAACACAACGATGACGTTTTTTAAAGTCAGCGCCCTGGTGGCAGTCAGGACCTTTGCCAATGCTTCATGAGTGTGCGCGTAATCCACCACAACCGAAAAATCCTGGCCGCAATCGATGCGTTCGAACCTCCCCGGAATATGGGTTATGGCCTGGAGTCCCTGTTGGATCTCGTCCAGCGAGAATCCCTGGGCATAGGCCGCCCCCGCGCCACTAAGGAGATTATAAATGTTATGCCTGCCAAGAAGCCGGGTGTGTATTTCCCGGCTCCCCGAAGGAGTTTTGAGCGTGAATTTGCTTCCGGTCTTGGAAAGGGAGCAATGTTCCGCCCGGATGTCAGCGGCATGATCGATTCCAGTGGTCAGGGTGGGCCGGGTGGTTTCGTTGACGATTTCCTGCCCTGTCGGATCATCGATGTTGATGATTTGTTTTTCCATGACATTGTCCTGGAATAATTTTTTCTTGGTGTTTTTATAATCATCCATGTCGGTGTGGAAATCGAGATGGTCTCTGCTCAAATTGGTAAAGATACCCAAGGAAAAATGCATCTCAGCCACTCGTCTCAAGGCCAGGGAATGCGAGGAAACTTCAAGGAAACAATCCTGGATTCCGTATTCGGCCATATCTGCCAGCATTCGGTTGATGTCCAGGGATTCCGGGGTGGTTACGGATGCCGGCGCCTGGAAATTGCCGTAGCGGTAATTGATCGTTCCGATCACACCGGTTTTTACGCCTCGCGTTTGGTACAGGGTTTCCAAAATATAAGTCAAAGTGGTCTTGCCGTTGGTTCCCGTGATGCCGACAAGATTCATGCTCCGCGATGGATGTCCATAGTGAGCGGCACTGACCCATGCCAGGGACCGGCGGCTGTCCTCAACGCAAATAGCGGTCAGACCGTTCGATACCAAGCCCAGTGCACTTAATTGATCGAGTGGCAATTCGGTGATGAACGCGACGGCTCCCCGTCCAATGGCGTCCTGAATAAACCGACTGCCGTCTTGCTTCAGTCCAGGAATGGCGACAAACAAACTTCCAGTTTCCACCTTTCTGGAATCGAATGCGATGGATGAAATTTCTTTTTCCAATGTTCCCATGACATTGAGAACGGGAAATCCTTTGATCAATTGAGATAGTTTGCTGATTCGTTTCTTGTTCACGATTGCCGGAATTTTCTGTGAAAAAGTCAAAACATTCTTACACTCAATGGTTTCCATCAGACGTGATTGAGAAAAAAGACCCGCTCGCCCTTTGCAGGTTCGTTGAGATAGCGCAAGACTTCCCTGGAAATTTCCCGAAATACCGGTCCCGCTACCTTGCCTCCCCAGTGACTTTTCCGGGGATTTTCAATCATCACCAGAACCACTATTTTAGGCGCGTCTGCCGGGACAAATCCTACAAAAGAAGAAAGGTATTTATTTTTCGAATAAGAGCCTAAGGCGTGGTCGTATATTTGCGCAGTCCCTGTTTTACCCGCTGTTGCAAATCCTGGGACAGCGGCGGGACCTCCAGTTCCGTTCTTGACAGTGTTTTTCAATATTTCGATCATTTGCCGGCTGGTTTTTTCGGAGAGGACCCTGCGGATTATTTTGGGTTTGAAGGTTTTTTCCACCTCACCGTTTTTTAAAATCGTTTTGGTAATATGCGGCCACATCAGGTTTCCCCCATTGGCGATTGCGCTCATGGCCATCGCCATCTGAAGGGGGGTGACGCCAATTTCCTGTCCAAATGAAATTGAAGCGAGGGATAACTTCGACCAGCGGGATGGTTTCTTTAATTGCCCGGAGGATTCACCCGGAAGATCGATCCCGGTTTTTTTGCCGAAACCAAATTTCCGTATATAGTTGTAAAAGTTTTGTTCTCCCAGCTGTTGGGCGATTTTTATAGAGCCGATGTTGCTGGATTTTGCGATGATATCCCGCAAACTCATCCAGCCAAATTTGTGGTTTGCCGCTTCCCGGATAACTTTT
>JADFGI010000176.1 GCA_022567815.1 Nitrospinota bacterium | reverse complement strand
CCTGCTACCCCTTGTATGTATTCAGGGCCTCGCGTAGCGTCAGGCCCAAGCTTCTTCCCCCCGTGTAACGGGGCCACTTTTCCTCCCGCGTAGCGGGCGTCTGCCCCGCATCTCCTCCCCGCGTTGCGAGGCGGGGTATGAAACCCACTGGTGGGAATCAACCCCGGTTATCAATCAGAAACCATTTTTAAAGAAGTAAATCCTCATTTTTCACCATATCGCATGAGTCCAACCCTCACCATCGCAATTTTCTCCGACGCAGAAAACTCCACAGGAGGTTTTAGGCCCGCAAGGCCATAAAAAATTGGATTTTTTAGACAAATTGCACTATAAAGATTAGTTTTCGTGGTAATTTTGATTCCCTGAATCAGCTCGAGATTTCAAACAATAAACTCCTCTGAAATGAACGACCCCAACGCATTCAGACAGGGTATCCAATGCCGAAGGGGGTCAGAAGTGGTTTCGCATTTTTTGAAAAAATTAAAAACAGGATAATCGGATGAAGAAAAGATATTTGCTCGCCCCCGGACCGACCCCGGTCGCAGAAGAAGTCTCATTACGCATGGCGGAACCCATGGTTCACCACCGCACTCCCCAGTTCAGCGCTATTTTCGCCGAAGCCGCGGAGGATGCGAAATACCTCTTTCAAACTAAACAGGATGTATTGATTCTTGCTTCCACGGGAACGGGAGGCATGGAAGGGTGCGTGACCAATCTGTTTTCTTCGGGGGACAAGGTTCTCGTCATCAACGGCGGAAAATTCGGCGAGCGCTGGGGCAATATTTCAGAGACCTACGGTTTGAACGTCGTCTGGCACAAGGTGGAGTGGGGGTACGCCGCCAACCCCAAGGATATTGAATCCATTTTAAATCAAGACAAGGAAATTAAAGGTATCCTTGTCCAGGCCTCGGAAACTTCCACCACCGCCGCTCAGCCCATCGAAGCGCTTTCCAAACTGACCCGCGACAGGGATGACATTTTACTGGTCGTCGATGCTATCACCGGATTGGGCGTTGTTAATTTGCCGATGGATGAATGGGGAATCGATGCCATGGTGACCGGCTCGCAAAAAGCCTTGCAACTGCCACCCGGACTGGCCCTGGTGGGCCTGAGCGAAAAGGCCTGGAAATTTGCGGACAAATCCACCTGCCCGCATTTTTACTTCGATTTCAAGAAAGAAAGAAAAAACCTTGCCAATAAAACTTCGGCCTACACGCCGGCTGTTTCCCTGGTCATAGGCCTTCGGGAAGTCCTGAAAAATATCCGCGAGGAAGGTCTGGACAGCGTTTTTAAACGTCACAACCGGCTTGCGCGTGCCACACGCGCCGCTGTGGAAGCGCTGGGACTCCAAAGGATCGCACCCGATTCCCCGGCAGACAGCGCAACCGGGTTCTTCGTTCCCGATGGGGTCGATGGAGCCAAGCTGGTAAAAAGCATGCGCGATGATTTTGGCGTGACCCTGGCGGGCGGGCAGGATCACTGGAAAGGCAAAGTGGTCCGCATTGCCCATTTAGGCTATGTTGACACCTTCGATGTTGTCATTGCCATTTCCGTAATAGAAATGGCGTTGACCAAATTCGGGGCCAAGGTGGAACTCGGCAAAGGAGTGGCCGCCGCGCAAAAAATATTGCTGGAAGGCTATCAATAGCAGGTTCCCGAAAAAATCGCCGATCTTATTAGCTGTAGCACGGGCTTTCCAGACTGTGCCGGACTGCGACAGGGTATTTCCGATGTATAAGAAAAAACCGTGGAGCGGAATCTTCCCTGACTTTTTAAACTAATATTTCCTGGTTTCCGAGCCAGGTTCACCATCCATTGGAGTGACTGATGAAATTGTTGGTTTCAGATAATCTTTCCCAGGCCGGGATCGATATTCTCAAAAATGAAGAAGGCATCGAGGTAGATGTCAAAACGGGCATGTCGAAGGAAGAACTGATCGAGGTCATTCCCCAGTACGAGGGTTTGCTGGTGAGAAGCGCCACCAAAGTCCGGGCCGATGTTATCGAAGCGGCGACCAACCTGAAAGTGATCGGAAGGGCCGGTATCGGAGTCGATAATATCGACCTGGATGCCGCCGGGAAAAAAGGCGTTATCGTGATGAACGCCCCCGAAGGAAATGTGATCACCACGGCAGAACACGCTATGGCGCTGATGATGTCCATGTCCCGAAACATTCCCCAGGCCAATAGTTCCCTCAGAAACAAAGAATGGTCGCCCAAAAAATTCATGGGAGTCGAACTATTCCAAAAAACTCTCGGAATCATGGGGTTGGGGCGCATCGGTTCCATCGTTGCGGAACGCGCTAAAGGATTCCACATGAAAATCCTGGTTTATGACCCCTATATCCAGCAGGAACGGGCGGAGAAACTGGGAGCCGAAGCTGTGGAACTCAAAGATCTTCTGCAAAGGTCCGATTATATCTCCCTGCACACCCCCGGATTGCCGGACCAGTACCTTCTTGGGAAAAACGAATTCGACATGATGAAACCGGGCGTCCGGATTGTCAACTGCGCCAGAGGATCTTTGATTGACGATGACGCCCTGATAGAGGCCATCAAATCTAAAATAGTCGCTCAAGCGGCTCTTGATGTTTATACTAAGGAACCTCTGTCTCCGGACAGCCCCCTACTGCAAATGGATGAAATCATCTGCACACCTCATTTGGGCGCCTCAACCGAGGAAGCGCAGGAAAAGGTCGCCATCGCCATATGCGATCAGATGATCGATTTCTTGAAATATGGGAACGTCCGCAACGCGATCAACATGCCTTCCATCGACGCCGAAACGCTCAAGGAAATCCAGCCCTACCTTGTACTGGGAGAGGACCTGGGGCTTCTTGCTTCGCAACTGATTGAGGGTCCCATTCTCAAGGTTGAAATTCAATACAACGGGGATATTGCCGGGCTGACCGTGGAACCCATCACCATATCCGTACTTAAAGGGTTGTTGAGCCGGTCTATCGATGGCATCAACATGGTCAACGCCCCCTTCATCGCCAAGGAGCGAGGCATCCAGGTTCAGGAATCCAAAAGCAACGAGGTCCATGAATACACCAGTACGCTACAGTTGCGGGTGAAGACTAAAAACGGCGGACGTAATATAACGGGAAGCATTTTTGGAAAAGGCGACCCGCGCATCGTCAAGTTTGACGATTTTTTTATGGAAGCGGTATTATCCAAAAATATGCTGGTGCTGAACAATATGGACGTCCCCGGTGTCATCGGCAAC
The DNA here is from genome assembly GCA_022567815.1 of Nitrospinota bacterium. GTDB lineage: Bacteria > Nitrospinota > Nitrospinia > Nitrospinales > VA-1 > JADFGI01. The sequence continues at coordinate 3,420 of JADFGI010000176.1, read as the reverse complement.
CTGGGAAATACCCTGGGCAAACACAACATCAATGTGGCGGGATTTCATCTTGGCAGGCTCAAAGAAAAAGGCAAGGCGATGGCAATCATAAACATTGATTCGCCCCCAACCAGTGAAGCATTGCGGGAACTGAGGGAAACGCCAAACATACTTTCGGTACACAGCGTGACGTTGAAGAATCAGTAAAAACCCATGCCACAAAAAATGGACCTTCAGTGGGGTTCCCCATGAAGGTCCAGTCAGCTACCCTGCCCTGAGGTTTATAAGGGCGTCTCTAAAAATGGTTTCGGGCCATGAGCGGCCCTTATGAAATAAGGGCCAGCCAGCATAGTGCTGGACCAAGTATTAACAGGCGATGATTGCATGGCTGACTGTATCGTTCATGGAGCTGAATATTACTCTGGCATTCTCCTCCCCGCGTGGCGGGGCCCAACAGAAAAATATCGAATTATTAGAGATCTCTTTAAGAGTTACTCCTTTGCGCTCTCTTCTTCTTTTTTGACGGGCTGTTGGCCAAAAACCTGGGCAATGATCTCGTTGACTTTTTTATCGCCGAGCAATTTATAGACCGAATTGGCGGATTTAAAATGCGCGCTGGTAAACAGGCTCATCACCTTTTTACTGGTATATCCGAGCATCATGAATTCAAGGGCATAGTTTTCGGCAACCATTATGAGCGTCTTGTCGTCAGCATCTTCATCCCCCGTGGGCGGTCCCACATCCGGATTGATATCCGTTTGGATTTCGTAAACATAAATCACATGCCAACCGAACTCCGTTTGGATCGGCCCCACGACTTGTCCCTCTTCAGCGGTGAAGGCGGCGACTTCAAAAGCACGGACCATCGCCCCTTTGCCAAACCAGCCCAAATCACCGCCCCGTTTTTTGGAAGGGCATTCGCTGTATTCTTCGGCAAGGGTTGAAAAGTCCTCTCCATCGTCAATTTTCTTTTTTACTTCCTCCGCCACCTCTTTTGATTTAACAAGTATATGCCTGGCTTGAACTTTTTTAACTTTTTTCTCTTTTGGCTCCGCCATGATTTCTATCCCCAATTGCAAAAATAATTATTTTAAGAGGGCTCCTAAAAATTAACCGGTTTGGACCTTTGTTATCGCCAATCCCTTATTTTAAGGAATTGGGTCATAGTCCAGGTTAAATTTTTCGAGGCACTCTAGATGCGATACACAACAATCCCTTGCCTGGCAAGGGATTGGGACACTTCTATAATTTAAAAAAGCTTCTTAGTAAATACTCTGACGATTCATGTTATCCATCAGCCATTACCGGGCAACCGGTTTTTCAGTTCATCTGTAAAGCACAGCATTTTTTAAATTTCTTGCCCGACCCGCAGGGACATGGATCATTCGGCTTGATTTTTCCTTCAATGATTTTTGTCTCCGCGGGAACTTTCAACAGATCCTCACCTATCTTTTTTGCCTGTTTATACCTTTTTCTAAGTCGGTCATTTAAGTCAGGAATGGAACTGGTCATGGTCATTAGCATGTCATTATGCTCCGGCTTCAGTCGACCGTCCTCTTTTTCACGAAGGGATTCATTAAAATAATAGGTATAAGAAAAAACGGCCGCCTGCTGGTTGCTGTCCAGCTCCAATTTATAAACAGCCAGCTTGATTTCCCGGTTATCGTTGCGGGGATCCAAATCGTAAGCGTCTTCCCCGAAGTATTTTTCATTATTATAGGTAAAATCAAGCATCTCCGTGTTGCGCGGGAACAGCTCGAAATAGTTCACATACCGGCCCGGTTCAAACATGAGATAAGACATGGGATTTTTTTCGCCAAACGCCTTGGCTTCCAGATAGCGTTGTTTGAACAACACCATCAACTCATTCGGGAGTTTCTTAACAAATCCCTTAATGATATCAGATTGCACCTTAGTCCATTTAGGCGCATTTGGCAAAGAATTGCTGGTCTTGCTAAAGTTTAGAATGAACATAATACGGTTGCTTTCCTGATCCCTGTCGGCAAGAGAAACCGTCACATGCTTACAATCGCAAAACGGATTGGTACAATAATAATCCTCCAACACATAAGTGTTTTGATAGTCCTCCTCCTCGAACCGGTAGGTCATTACCGAGGACTGGCTTTCTTCCTTGTTGATTATCGAATACGATTCGATGGTAAACCTCCTTAATGAGCGACTCCGCTACAAGCGGCCAGCCTGGGAGCTGGACCCTGTATTAACGTGCTATGAGTTATGAAGAATTAATAGTTTCCCTATAATCCATAGGTTCTTCTGGGACTCGCAAGCAAAGCGTACCCTTCCACCCCCTTCGGGGCATAAAAGCTAATGAAGAGGGTATAACAGCAACCTGAAGGCAACTGAAAGATATCACATACCCCTATGTTTTAGGGCCTCGCGTAGCGTCAGGCCCAAGCTTCCTCCCCACGTAGTGGGGTTCCTCCCGTGGTGCGGGTCAGCTCGTATATCTTCCTGAACCCAAGCCCCCAGCGCTCTTCAGTTTCTCCACTTCGCCGCTCAGATTCCGAACGGGCCGCGCTGATTCCTTACTAATCCCTTCCTTATTTGCCATATTTCCATGCCCATACCGATAATAAAACACTGCGGCGGTACTGTGAGCTCTCTGGACACTCGTCCAGGTGGAGAATCCGCCGCCTGGAGAAAAACTGGAATGGATGTGGATATCCAACCGGTCCATATCTTTGGTAATAAAATCCTCATCATACAGGCCTTCAGCTTCTTCCAGGTTGGGCAACCTCCAGTTTGAATAACCGGCGAACTTTTCATCGTTTAATTTCCGGATATATTCCAAAGCTTCAAACCAGTTCATCCATTTACTGCTATCCTGGTAGGAGTCCGTCTGTTTCCACATCAACTGGGTTTCATGGTCCGTAACCGTTCCATCCCCATTATCTTTAAATCTTGTTTTTGTTTCCAAAATAACCTTCCTTTGTAAATTCTCTAAAGTAAACCGTCGATTTTTTCTATATCACGAACCACCCGCGTCGAACCGCGGGAAGTCCGGTAAATATCGTCAAAAATTGGTAACCCCTTGCGGAACCCAAACCGGACTGCCTGGAGTTTATTTCTTACATCGCTGGTCCAACATAAAAATCCGAAGCCGGGTTCAAAAATGGATGCGTGGGAAACAGTCTCCCCCATGTGGTCTTTATTCTGCTGATTTTTGTCAAAAAGACTTTTTGCCTCGGAAGCAGTAGGGAGCCTCCACCCCTGGTACCCACCGTACTTTTTCTGATTCAATTCCTCGGAATAATCCCTGGACTGCACCCAATTCATCCATTTCCCGGTCATTTGCCAGGTATCCTGTTTGAGCCAGAGCAAACCCCGTTTTCTGTCGATAATGGTTCCGTTTTGTCCCTCTTCAAACCGGGCCGATTCTTCCGGCGTCTTAACTTCTTGATCGTTTGAATCTGGACTCAT
>JADFGI010000175.1 GCA_022567815.1 Nitrospinota bacterium | reverse complement strand
TTAACACGCTAATCACCCCCGTTGAGGCTTGATCTTGGAAAAATCCGAAAAAATCTGGCTGGACGGCAAACTCGTCCCCTGGCACGAGGCCAATGTCCATGTTCTGACCCACACCCTTCATTATGGATTGGGCGTTTTTGAAGGCATCCGCTGTTATCAAACAACCGCCAAGAAATCCGTCATTTTCCGGCTGAAGGAACATGTCAACCGCCTGTTCGATTCTGCGGTTATATTGGGAATCAAAATCCCCTATTCAAACGAAGAGATTTTTGCCACCATCCTGGAAGTGGTTCGGGTAAATAAGCTGGACGAATGCTATATCCGCCCCATCGTCTTCCTTGGGGACAATAAAATGGGACTGAATCCCAATGGCGTGGATGTCCGGGTCGCCGTCGCGGCCTGGCCGTGGGGCGCGTATCTCGGCGAAGACGGAATCAACAAGGGCATCCGGGTCCGTATTTCCTCATTCACCCGCCACCATATCAACGTTTCCATGACCCGAGCCAAGGCCTGCGGATATTACATCAACTCTATCATGGCCAAGGCCGAAGCGGTCCAGGACGGTTACGACGAGGCCATCCTGCTGGACCCAAACGGTTTTGTTTCCGAGGGTTCGGGAGAAAACATTTTTGTTCTATATAAAGGAAAGCTGTGCACGCCTTCTCTGGCCTGCTCCAATCTGGAAGGAATCACCCGCGATACTGTTATTGAAATCTGCAAGGACTTGAAAATCCCCCTGGAGGAGCGAAACATGACGCGGGATGAGCTTTATATCGCGGACGAAATTTTTCTCACGGGCACGGCGGCGGAAATCACCCCAGTACGCGAGGTGGACAACCGGGTTATCGGGGCGGGGATAAAAGGGGAAATTACCGACCGGATTCAAAAAACCTATTTCGACATCATCCGGGGCAACAATCCTAAGTTCAATCATTGGCTGACGGAGGTTTGACCCGCCTCTCTACCCATCTGACAGAATTTTTCATCAAAATTTACCGGAAATCTTGCCATTTCCCCTTTTGGATTTTATCCTCTAAGATGAACCTGTAATATCGTCTTTGCCAAGGAGTCAGGAATCAATGCCTATTTACGAATATGAATGTGAAAAATGCGGCGTTACATTTGAAGTGATCCACCCGGTTTCCGCCAAGCCCCTGAAGAAACATAACGAAAATGGTTGCACCGGCAAAGTCCGCCGTCTGGTCTCCGCCGGTGGATTTATCCTGAAAGGCACCGGATGGTACGCCAACGATTACCCCTCGGATTCCCGAAAACAGGGTTGGGAAAAAGAACAAAAACAAGCGAAACCCGACACTGGGGACTCCTCGGCCCAAAAAGGCGACAGCAGCGCTGAAAAGAAGGATGCTAAACCCGCTGCAACCCCGGCCGCCGACAATAAGCCTGTGGCAAAAAAATCCACTGTAAAAAATCCCTATTCAGGGGGCAAAAGGAAAAATTCCAAAACCTCAAAATAATTTTTTCCGCCGCCAGGAGGAGGTTCCGTTTTGTTTCAAAATATTTTCTCCTCTCTAATCGATGGCATTCTCCTGGTTTCCAGAGACCTGACGATCCAAAAAAGCAACCCGGCGGTGGAAGAAATGTTCCGCCGGTCGAAGGATTTTTTTGAAGGCCACCACATATCCGAGCTTTTTCCCGTACAGCCGGACATCCAGAATAAAATCGAGCGGGTTCTCGACACCGGAATCTCCTACCGTGATATAGAATGCGAAGGATTCCAAATAAGCACGGCCACGCCTTTTCCGGTCAGTCTGACCCTTTCCCCATTTTTAGGTCAGGATGGGCAGATCCAGGGAGTGGTCCTCCTTGTCAAGGAGATGACCTTGTTGAAGGAACTCCAGGAATTTTCCCGCACCAGAGACAATTTGTCCAACATAGAATCGCTGGCTTTGGGGATGGCTCATGAAATCAGAAATCCGCTGGGGGGCATCCGCGCATCGGCGCAATTACTGCGGCAGGAGCTGGAAAATCCGGAGCAACAAGAATATCTCGATGTGGTCATTTCAGAGGTGGACAGGATCAACCGGTTGATCGAACGGATGATGAATTTCACCCGGCCAAGGGAATTAAACCTAAAGGAAACCAATATCCATAAAGTTCTAAAAGACATCACTCTGCTGGAACAGGAGGCCGTTGCCCAAAAACATATCCGGCTGGAACAGGTTTACGATCCCAGCCTTCCGCACATCCAGGCGGATGAGGACCAACTGAAACAGGTCTTTTTTAATCTGATCCGTAACGCCATCGAAGCTTCTTCGGACAAGGGAAAAATCCAGTTGGTCACTCGCGTCAGTACGGGCTATAGTATAAAAACCTCCCACACGGCGAACCCCGGGCAAAGCATCGTGGTGGAGATCATTGATTCTGGAATGGGCATCAGCGAATCCGACATGAAAAACCTGTTCACCCCTCTGTTCACCACCAAGAGCAAAGGCAGTGGGCTGGGATTGCCCATTTCCCTGAAAATCGTTGAAAATCACGGAGGAATAATCAAAATCACTTCCGAGGAAGGGCTGGGAACCACGGTACAGGTATTTCTTCCTGTCCACCAGAGGTGATAAAATAACGGACTATGGAACCAAACCACAAAATTTTGATTGTTGATGATGAAGAGAACATCCGCTGGGTGTTCAAAAAGGCTTTTGGGAAAAAAGATTTCCTGGTAGATACAGTCGCCAACGGCGAAGACGCTTTACGCAAAATCCAGGATAACGATTACCTGATCGTGTTCACTGATATTTTCATGGAAGGCATGACCGGATTGGAATTACTCAACCAGGTTAAAAAAACCAATCCAGACATCAAGATCGTGGTCATGACGGCGCAGGACACGATGAACAACACCATCGAGGCCATGCGTCTGGGCGCGTATGATTACATCAGCAAACCCTTCGATTTTGACGAAATATTCGCTCTCGTGGACAAGGCTCTGGCTTCCCGAAAGATTCAAGCCCCGCCGATGGAAAGCCCCACAAGCCAACCGGATGATTTTTCAGCTGATGCCATAATAGGCAAAAGTAAAAAGATGCAGGAAATTTTCAAAACCATCGGGAAATCCGCCGCCGCCGACCTTTCCATCCTCATCACCGGGGAAAGCGGCACGGGCAAAGAAATGGTCGCACGGGCCCTGCATTATTATTCCCGGAGGAAGGACCGCCCGTTCATTGCCATCAACTGCGCCGCCATCGCCAGGGAACTTTTGGAATCGGAACTTTTCGGCCACGAAAAAGGCGCCTTCACCGGAGCGGTGGAACGCAAAATGGGTAAATTTGAACTGGCGGACGGGGGCACTTTGTTCCTCGATGAAATCGGCGACATGGAACCGCCCCTCCAGGCAAAAATTCTACGCGTGCTCCAGGACAATGAGTTTTACCGGGTCGGCGGAAAAGAACCCATCAAGGGGAACGTGCGCATCCTCGCCGCCACCAATCAGGACCTGGAAAAATTAATGGAACGGAAGCTGTTCCGGGAAGACCTGTATCACCGGTTGAATGTCATCCACATTCACATGCCGCCTTTGCGCGACCGGCTGGAGGATGTGCCTTTATTGGCAAACTATTTTTTGAAAAAATTTGCGCCTACTTTAGCGCATGGAAGGGTTTATTTATCTCCCTCAGTCGAACGTTTGTTAATCAATTATTCCTGGCGGGGCAACATCCGTGAGTTGGAGAACGTCATCAAACGGGCCCTGGTCCTGGCTCTTTCGGGCCCCATCCTTCCAGACCATCTTCCTCAGCCCCTGGTGGCGGACACCGTGGAAGCGTCCCCATCAAAGGAACAATGGGAACAAAAACTGAACCAACTGATCCGCGATTATCTCGCCGACAATAAATGGGAAGATGAAGATAACCTTCACGATCGTTTGATACAGTCCGTGGAAAAACAACTGTTCGAAATTCTCCTGGACCATTATTCCGGCAAGCAGGTTCCCACGGCAAAAGCCTTGGGAATCAACCGTAACACGCTCAAACGGAAGATCGATGCCATGCATATCCAGATTAAAAAAAAGAAAAATCCGCGGGTACCATGAAACCAAGACAGGCAAGAGCGGCTGCCCATCGCACGGTAGGGAAACAGGATTGAAAACGCACAAAATCGCATCCAGGAAAAACCCCCTTGGCGGTTCGATTGAAATTATCAAGCAAACGTTTTCCTCGATTCGGAGCAAGCCGGTCAAGCGCATCTCCTTCGTGGCCGGTCTTCACGGCGACGAACTGGAGGGGGTGTACCTTTGCCATCGAATAATCGAAACGCTCCGCCAACTCAAGGCCACCCGACCCCAGGCGTTCCAGGGTGAAGTCCACGTCTATCCTGCGGTGAACCCACAGGCCCTCAGTTCCGCAACGCGGCTCTGGCCTTTTTTCTCGATGGACATGAACCGGAAAATGGGCGAAAAAAATGGCGACTCGCTTCCCTCTGGATTTGCCCGGTCGCTGGTCGAAGATTTACAAGCGTCGTCGGATATCGTGGTCGATTTTCATGCCAGCAATCTGCATTTGAAAGAACTTCCGCAGATACGGATCATTGAAGAATTCGATAAAAAACTCATCCCCCTTGCCGCCCTGTGCAATATGGATGTGGTTTGGGTGCATCCTTCCGCGCCGGTTTTTGAATCGACGCTTGGGTACAACCTCAACCGTAAAAAGATTGCCGCGCTTGTGGTGGAAACGGGTATCTGCCTGCGCATCCATCAGGAATTTTGCGAGCAGGTATTTCAGGGGATGATCCATCTGCTCCGGCAGACAGGCGTTCTCGACCTTGCAGACCCGCCGCCAAAAATCAAACAACCCCTTCTGATCCATCCCAAACAGGTCGCGTTGATCCAGGCCAATCATGCCGGCTTGTTTATCAGCAATGTGCCTTTAGGGGCTCATGTCAAAAAGGGCGATCTTCTGGGGAAAGTCGTCGATGCCGTTCGGGGAGAAGTCCTGGAAACGATAGCCTCTCCCGCCGATGGGCTCCTGTTCACCCTCCGGGAACAACCGGTGACCTATCAAGGAGCGCCGCTCGCCCGAATCGCCCTGCAAGAGATTCCCTGATCGTGAAAGAAACTCTTCTATCCATTCCATCCCCCTTTGGCCCCGCGGTCACGCTATACAAGAACTGGTGGGAGGGAAGCAAATCCCCAGACGACGTCCTTTCTATTGTCAGTGGGTTGCACGGCGATCAGGTGAATGGACTTTATCTCAACTCCCTCCTGACCCGGTTTCTGGACAGGGTCGTCGAGGGTCTCGAAGCGGATTTCAAATTAAAAGGTAGAGTACAAATTTTCCCCGTCGTCAACATCCAGGCCGCGCAATCCGGTAGCCGGGTGTGGTCTTTCGACGACCTCGATTTTGACCTGGCGTTTCCGGGAAACGACAAGGGGGAAACGACGGAACGCATCGCACGGGCCATCGTCACCCACACTTCCGATTCCACGCATGGGGTCATCCTCAAAACAGCCAATCATCTTTATGAGGACGCGCCCCACATTCAACTGGCTGACCCCGACCGCCCGACAAAAAAAATGGCGCAAAACCTTGGACTGAGCGTCGTACGCAAGCTCCCGGACTCCACGACTTTCCAATTGAGCCTTTTTGGACACTGGCGGGAAAATGACATTCCCTCCCTGATAATCTCCGCCGGGGAACCTCGGACACTGGACCGCTCGTTGTGCGACTCTCTATTCACGGGCCTTGTGGATTTAATGGTGCACACCGGAGTCCTGACCACCTCCGGGAACAAGAAGCAAGTTGCCAAATTGCAAATCTACCCCGCGAATGCGGAGCACAATATTATTTCATCACACGCAGGCCTGTTTGTCGGGGAGGTCAAAGTCGGCAGTTGTCTACGACAAGGGCAAAAAATTGGAGAGATGAGAAGTATCGATACGGGGGAAACTCTGGAGGAATATGCCGCCCCGGTAGACGGACACCTTATCACTCTGCGTAATTATCCGGTGACGTTTGAAAAAGAATCGATCGCCACCCTGCTCAGTGACAAGAAGCAGGGGTTTTGGCCCTTCTAACCAGCCTGGGGGCTGGACCCAATATTAACGTGCGACCAGCGTGACGCTGGACTCAATATTAACGCGCTATGGATTTATTGCTGATGGTATCCTGCATAGTGCTAAAATTCGTATCCCGATATTTTCCCAAAAAGTTCTTCGGGGCTCGTGAGCATAGCGAACGTCAGCCCCACTTTTCCTCCCGCGTAGCGGGTTAAAAGATACGAAGAAAGAATATCGTAATCCCGGCGAATGACAACAAACTCCCTGAGACGGTCATCAGGGTTCCGCGTAATGTAGTGGGGAGGGCAAAATCAGTTTTTCTTCTGGATTTTCGATACTTGTTTCGGGGATCCTTCTTCCATTCATCCTGCTTGCGCTCCCACCAACTGCACCAATTCAAAACGCCCGCTCCGGCAATAAACAAAAAAATTCCCCAAACCTGTCCAGAAGAAAGAAAATCCATAAGGATGCCTTTTGATTAAGAAGAAAGACTGTATTGGAATCGTAAAAGGTCGGGCGAAAACCCGGACAAACCTAACTAAGTTATTATATAACAAATAGTTGTAAGGAGGCAATCACGAATGTGCCAAATGTGAATGTAACCTTAAGGGTTGCCGGAGGGGATTTCTTTGGAAACGGAAATACAAGGGTTTTCCCGGTTGTTCCCAACATTCGCTTTTAATCTTTAGGCA
>JADFGI010000174.1 GCA_022567815.1 Nitrospinota bacterium | reverse complement strand
TCTGCATAATGCTGGTTTGTCGTCCGGTAGATTGGTCATTGAGTTTGGGGCATGAAATTAGAGAATGCATCTCCATGAAGTCCCTTAATTTTTGTGATACTTTACTAGCAGGGTGCTGAAAAAGTCGTAAGCGGAGGGGTTAAATTGTAGAATGACCGCAACATTATTTTTAGCAGGGAGACGCCATGCGCGGTCAAGACGAGAACCATGGATTCATGTTCACCTATCTTTCGCCAGAGCAACGGGTCCCGAAGAGTCACCCGCTTCGCACGATCAAGACCTTCGCGGACAGGGTGTTAAGGAGATGAACCCGACGTTCAAGGTGATGTACAGCACCACGGGCCGTCCCTCGATTCCCCCAGAACGCCTGCTGAAAGTGCAACTGTTGATCGCGTTGTATACGGTGCGCTCGGACCGGATGTTGTGCGAACGGTTGGACTACGATATTTTGTTGCGCTGGTTTCTCGACATGAACCTTGAAGAGTCCTCCTTCGATGCGACGAGTTTCACCAAAAACCGGGAGCGTCTGTTGGCGCATGAGGTTTCCTTGAAGTTTTTCGATGCGGTAGTCCGTCAGGCCCGTAAGCGGGACTTGTTGTCTGACGATCACTTCACGGTAGACGGTACCTTGATTGATGCCTGGGCTTCGATGAAAAGTTTTCAATCGAAGGAAATCCAAACGGACTCGGGTAAACCGCCGAAAGACGGGGGCCGCAACCCGGCCGTGGATTTTAATGGCGAGAAGCGGTCGAACCAAACGCACCAAAGTACAACCGACCCGGAAGCGCGACTGATGCGTAAGGGGCCTGGCAAAGAAGCGAAACTTTCGTTTTCGGGCCATGCGTTGATGGAGAACCGCAATGGTTTGTGCGTCGACCTCAAAATCAACGAAGCGACCGGTCATGCAGAGCGAGAGGCCGCGCTTTCGATGCTGTCGCGCCAGGGCAGAAAGCGGGTGCGTCCCAAAACCTTGGGGGCGGACAAGGGATACCATTCTGCGGACTTCATTGATGCCTTGCGTCGCAAGAATATTATTCCTCACATCGCCGAGGTCAAAAACCGAAAACCGTCTGGATTGGACAGACGCACGACAAGACACGCGAGTTATGCGATCAGTCAGCGAATCCGCAAACGGGTGGAGGAAATCTTTGGCTGGTTCAAGACGGTCGGCGGATTGAGGAAAACGCGGTTCAAAGGAATTGCTCGAACGCAGGAATACACTTTCATGGTAGGAGCTGCGTACAACCTCCTTCGAATGAGCAAGCTGGCGCCCATCGGAGCGGTGACGTAAACCCCAAGGCAGTTGGATAAGGGTTCCGAATGGAGCCAAAGAGTTAAAAAAATGAAAAATATTCATAGTGAAACGGCTCATTGTCCCGGAATAATTCAAAAACTTTTATCAATAGCGTAAGAATTTTATAAAATCATGCGTTTTTCAGCACCCTGCTAGACACTTTCTTCATCTTAAATCCCTCCTCATTAAAGGAAAGTTTAGCAGAAAGTGTCCCTTTACTTTTTATCCAGTTTGGTCCACTTTTGGCTGACGGGAAACAACCTGCCAGCGGACCATTTAAAAAGAAAGTGGTCATTGGCTCCAGATGAAAAGTTCCAATTTAACAAAACTTGTCAATCAAAGTCGTGATTTTCATATTTTGTATCATCATCTTTACTCACGGAATTGTTTTTCAATTAGTCGACTTAAAGCTTCCGCCTCAATCTCCGCCGCAATAGAGTTCCCATAGATGTTCCAATGAGTGTCACTCTTTGTGTAAAGAAAAGGATTTGTTAAAGCCGCTTTAACAAATTCATCTGTGAGATCGATGAAGGGAAGTCCATTAAGTAAAGAATATTTTTCTAATTTTCGGTTGGGAAGTTTAATGTCTATTTTACTCGAGTCCAGGAATTGATATAAAGGTAATTTTTTTACTTTCATAAATAATTTTTTCACGCTTTTCAGGATAAACCTGCAATTGTGAAGGATGCCCAACAATGATAAGGGGTATATCCGAGTTCTCAGCCATGATTCGGATGCGGTCAATTTCTTCAAGTATAGGAGTAAACTTTTTATCAATATCCTCCTCTGGATTGTTATATAACCGCCCAAGTTCCTTTGCCATCATACGAATATAAGCTTCCTCGCTAAAATTCGGTCCCAGAAAACGTTCGGGTTGGTCAAGATACGTTAAACCATTTGGATCAACCAATCCTCCCCCTTTTTTTTCCAAATAATCCTTTTGTGGGTTTTTGGGTAATAGTTGCTTACTATTGTTAACCAGCCGCTTTACATTCGTGAACACAATAAACGTATTTTTCAAATAATGGATAAGATAAGAATAACGCCTACTAGGATTAATTTCGGAAACATCTCGGTAAAAATCGAGTCCGTCGTTTCCAAAATAAAAATGAACGAGAGCCAGATCTGGAGCATATCGGTCCTTGATTAGTCGAAACACATTTTGATAATCGAATACACCGCTACCCCCAATCGCGAAATTATAAAGTTCAACCCTGACTTTTTTAAACTTTTCATCAAGGTGCGATTCCACCAGTGTCAGTACATTTGCAGGATATGGAACAATAGCAAAACTGAAAGAATCTCCCATGGACACTATTCTAAAGGCGTCATCTTCTTTTTTTTCCACAAACTCGGTGTCGTTAAAACCAAAAGCATTATTGTAATAATTGTGATAATTCTGATAGGAGGTTAGATTGGGATGGTATTTAGCGAAGTTCTCAAGAGTTTTATAGTTCAACAGTTGTGCCCTGTCTCCAACTGTTACCAAATAGTGAACACCGGGCAAAAATACCGATGCTACTCGCACCATCAATTCACCAACAGTAAAAGAAAGCACGGCAATCCAGACCATTAAAGGAGTATATTTAATAAATTTACCTCTCACTTTCATGGGACAAAATAATATTGTTATGGTTTTTAATTTATTTGAAATTATTTTAAAAAATTGTATGTCTTCAAATGAATGTGGACCAAAGTTGGGATTTAGCTAGAGACACATTTGGTTTATAGCCAAATTATACATCGCATCAGCTTCCTTGACCATTCGGCATAACGCCGCCCTGGATAAAAGAATTTCAAAAAAAGCTCAATCCAATGGCCATCTTGAAATTGGGAAGCTCCTCCTTCATTTCGGATGCGGGTTTGATCGCAGACGGCCTGACTGAAATCCCGACATCCGGTGACCTCCATTGGAGCCGCCGCGAAAAAACACTGGTGAAACGCACCATTATCCATGTGGCCGTTTCCTCATTATTTGAAGGCAATCGCAATCTCATCACTGTTAATAATCTCCTCAATGGCGACCTCCAAATGCTTGCCGAGGACATGTTTAAATGTTCGCGGGAAGTCAAAGACGAAAGCATCAAGGCTGTTTTGGACACCGGGGCTCAGCCTTTCATTCCGCCGGAACAGTTTCAAGGCTTCCTCCACCCGCGCTTTGGTCTGCATAAATCCTCCAGTTTTTCAGCGTTAAATGAAATTTCCTTGCAATTTTGCAACCCTCAAAAACCGCGTTTACTCTTTTATCCGCTGATTCGACTTTTTCAGGGACGACTAATAAATAGAAAGATTTGACAGGTTCGGCCCACTGAAATAAATTGGATAGTATGTGTAATGGAGATAATGCCTGAATGAATAATAAATTTTGTGTTTTCCGATTTATTGGCGCGTTCCTTTTACTGGCCTTTTTTGTGGCGTCCTGCCAGACAGTGGCTACTCCTCCCATCGACGATGCCGTTAAAGCGGGCGATTTTGCCAAGGTCAAGCAGTTGATCCAAAAGGGCAACGATGTCAATGAGGTCACCTCGGATGGAAGCTCTCCCCTGCATTCCGCCGCGGAAAACGGGTTCAGGGAGATGGCGGAACTGCTTCTTGCCAATGGCGCCAGAATCAATGCCCGAAACCGTAAAGGCATCACGTCTTTATACCTGGCGGCCCGGAATGGACACAGCGATCTTGTCGGATTTCTTTTATCCAAGGGAGCTGACGTCAATGTAAAAAACCTCGACGGCGACACCCCTTTGCACAGTGCCGGCCACAAAGGGAACTTTGACGTGGCGAGACTTCTCATTCTCAAGGGGGCGGATGTGAGTCTGAGGAATAAAAATCAGGCGGCTCCCTTGCACTTTTCAGCGGGAGAAGGCCGCCTCAAGGTGACCGAATTGCTGTTGGCCAAAGGCGCGAAATTCGACGCCAGGGACAGATATAAAAAACAACCTCTGCATTGGGCATCCGGCAAAGGCCATGCCGATGTGGTGACGGTCTTGCTAAATAAAGGCGCGAAGGTATCCGCCAAGGACAAGTTTGGTTTGACGCCGCTTAACCTTGCGGCCCTGAACGATCGTCTGGAAGTGGCACAAGTTCTTATCGCGAAAGGCGCCGAGGTCAATCCCAAGGGAAGTTCTCCCTTGTTTTCCGCCTCGAGGAAAGGATATGTGGACCTTGCAAAATTGCTTCTTGAAAATGGCGCCAAGGTGGATGGCAGGGACAAAGAGGGACCGACCCCTCTTCATTTTGCCGCTGGCGGAGGACACAAGGATGTGGTTGAAGTTTTACTGGAGTATGGAGCCGATGCCAATGCCAGAGACCTTGTGGACAACACGCCACTGCTTTCCGCCGCCGCCGGGGGCCATGCTTCTATTATGGAACTGCTCATTTTCCATGAAGCGGATGTCCGCGCCAGGGAAAAGGATGGGACAACCTCTCTCCATCTGGCGGCAAAAAGAGGACATGAGGAAGCGGTAAAACTCCTTCTTGGCCTGGAAGTCGAAGTGGATGCAAAAGATATAAAGGGGCGCACTCCGCTTCACCGTGCCGCCCAAAGCGGGCGCGAGGGGGTAGTCACACTTTTGCTTGAAAAGGGAGCTGAAATTGGCTCAACGGATAATGAAGGTTCCACCCCGTTGCACCTGGCCGCCGAGTGGGGAAGAAAATCGACAGCGGAATTGCTGATCAACGAAGGCGCTGACCTGAAAGCTAAAAATAACAACCGAAAGACGCCTGTGGAACTGGCCTCAACCATGAATCACAAGGTCGTTGCGGAAATGTTGGCATGGTATGCCAAGAAAAAGTAACGTTCTATCCCTGCCTGCAGACAGGGCCGGATTTTTCGGCCCGAAATTTGCGATTCTTCACACCGTTAAGTTTTGACGTTTACCAAAAAGTTGCGACCCGGCACTGGCCCCATAATAAATCCTATTTGACTTTGGACAGGCATTCCTTGGCGATTTCCTGATTGCCAATTAAATCACACTTGGCTTTATTGGAATCGAGCAGGGCATAACAGTAGTTTTGCAAATCTCTACCCTTGACCAGGGAACAATAGTACCAACTGTGATCCTTATTAGTGAACCGGTTCACATCTTTTTTCCCATGATCGGGATTGCTGGTGGCTCGACAGATATTCTTTCGGTCGGTATCACTGATTTTTTCGCATTCGGGATACGTCATGGTTTCACCTTCAGCCCAGCCATGAGAGACCGCAAAAATGGCCGAAATACACACGGCCAGACCAAACACCTTGAGATGCTTCATTTCCTTCTCCTTTCCAAAAAAAACATTTCCCAAATAGGGATTTTACTATCCAATTCATTAAGAATCTTTCAGAGAATAAAATTTTGCAAGGAAAAAATGCCAATCCAGAAATAACTATTTAAAGTTCAATGTATTAGGGTTTTTTAGGGGATGCGAAAGGGCCGTTCACATCGGGCGGTCCGGTGAAAGGTTTTATAAAGGGGAACTCTAACAATTGATATTTTCTGGCCTTTGCAATCGCCAACCCCTTAGTTTAAGGGGTTGGCTCATAGTTCAGGCTGGATTTTTAGAGATGCCCTAAAGTCGGGATTTAAATTTTCGGAACAATGTGACCGATCTCATATTTTTTTCCGAACAATTATTGTAGTCTTCATAAATAGGGGAAATAAAGAGGGCGAGAGTTTCCTGTTCAAAATACACAGCCGGGTTTTTTAAGTGCATCTCTAAAAATGGTTCCAGGCCATGAGCGGCCCCTATAAAATAAGGGCCAGCGAGTTGCCTTACAGAATATATCGAATTATTAAAGATCCCTTTAAGATAATTAAATGCGCAAATTAACAATGAGATTGACATGAAAAAAAATTTCTTATTTTTGCTGGCGTTTTCTGCTTTTGTGATGACAACGACCCTGACGCCTCTGGCCACAGCGACCGAGGCCGAACGTGTGAACATCCTGGAAGAGCATAATATCGAACAGAAATTTCAAGAGTTGAGCGAGGAGTGGCGACGTCATTTTGTCGATGCGGTGAACCATTTTCTGGAAAGGGAATTGGAGCGATTGAGGAAAGACAGGGAGGAACCCAGGGAGAGCCTCGATGGTCAAATCGAAAGATATGAAGAGGAAATAAAACGTGGGTCCAATGATCCCGAAACTTTTTTTTCTCTGGCCGAGCTTTACGATCGGGTGGAGGACGGCGCCAATGCAATCATCAACGCAAAAATGGCCGAAAAAATATTTGTGCAACAGAAGAATGTAAGAGGGGCGGCGGAAGCAAGAAGAAGCTTGCGCCATTACTTTGCAAAATACGATTACAAACCGGAAGATTTTGAGCTGATCCAATGACCGAAATCGGAAGGAACGGTCTATTCCAAAAAAACTTGAGGTGCGGCGAAATGAAAACGTTATTTTGTTTCCTATTGGTATTTTTGTTGGAACAATCGGTGGGG
>JADFGI010000173.1 GCA_022567815.1 Nitrospinota bacterium | reverse complement strand
CGAAAAGGTGGAGATGTTCCGCTATGTGGAGCCGGAGCAGTCAGAGACGGCACTGGGAGAGATGCTGGACGAGGCGACGACGCTGTGCAAGAGACTGGGCCTGGCGTATCGCGTGCTGAAACTGTGCGCTGGCGACATCGGTTTTCAGTCCGCGAGGACGTACGACATCGAGGTGTGGGCGCCCGGGTCCGCGGAATGGCTCGAGGTCTCGTCGATATCGACCTGCACAGATTTCCAGGCGCGCCGCAGCAACACCCGCTACAGGCCGTCGAGGGGCGCTTCGCCCCGCTTGCCGCACACGCTGAACGGGTCGGGCCTTGGTTTGCCGCGGATATGGATCGCCGTGATCGAAAACGGGCAGCAGCCGGACGGGTCGGTGGTCATACCGGACGTCCTGCGGTCTTATACCGGGTTTTCGACGATCGGGCCAGCCTGAGTCCCCGTCTCTGCCGCCTTTGCCTCCCGCTCGTCAAACGTGCGCCCGCGCCTGCGGCATTACGGCTTTACGGCCGCGCGCCGGTACTGCGGCGGCCAGTAATCAACGTCGTCCCCAAGCTCGGCTGCGGCATGCAGGGGCCAGTACGGGTTCCGGAGCAGCTCGCGGCCAAGCAGGACCACGTCCGCCTCGCCGTTTTCCAGTATCCGTTCCGCCTGCCACGGCTCGGTGATCAAACCGACGGCGCCGGTCGGCATCCCTGTCCGCCGCTTGATCTCGCTGGCAAACGGCACCTGGTAACCGGGCGCCGGGGCCATATTCTGCCGGGGCGAGTTGCCTCCGGAGGACACGTCGATCATGTCCACGCCTGCGTCCCTCATCCATTCGCATAACCGGACGGAATCGTCGAGGTCCCACCCGCCGTCCACGTATTCGGTGGCGGATATGCGGACCAGCAGTGGCAGCTCGCCGGGCCAGACTTCGCGCACGGCTCTCACTATTTCCATCGGGAAGCGCGCCCGGTTTTCGGGCGAACCGCCGTAGCGGTCGCTGCGGTCGTTTGAGAGCGGGGACAGGAACTCGTGCGCCAGATAACCGTGTGCGAAATGGAGCTCGACCGCCTGAAAACCGGCGTCGAGCGACCTGCGGGCGGCGTCTCTCCATGCCGCCACCAGCCGGTCCGTGAGCATGGTCTCCTCCCGATTCTTCGGGGATATCGGCAATCAGGGCTTCGGTCGTCAGCAGAAGTGCCGAGATGCTGGCCGCGTTTTGCAGAGCCATCCGCGCTACTTTGGCCGGGTCAATGATGCCGGCTTTGATCATATCAGTGTATTCACCGGTTTTAGCATCGTAACCGATGTTGCCTTTCAGGGATTTCACCTTTTGGGCTACAACCGTACCTTCTTCACCCGCATTATTGGCGATTTGGCGGAGAGGTTCTTCTAAAGCCCGTCGAAGAATTTTCACACCCTGTAAATAATCGTGATCGCCTTCTAATTTATCCAGGGCGGGAATGGCCCGGATGTAAACGACGCCTCCTCCGGCGATGACACCCTCCTCGACAGCCGCTCGGGTCGCGTGTAATGCGTCTTCCACACGGGCTTTCTTTTCTTTCATTTCAGTTTCCGTTGCCGCTCCAACGTTGATGATGGCAACGCCGCCGACCAGTTTGGCCAACCGTTCCTGCAGTTTTTCACGGTCGTAATCAGAGGTGGTTTCGTCGATCTGGTTGCGGATCTGCTTGACCCGGCCTTGAATGTCCGAGGCTTTTCCTTTGCCATCGACAAGGGTGGTGTTTTCCTTGTCTATGGTGACGTGCTTGACCCGCCCAAGGTCCGCAACTTCTACGTTTTCGAGTTTCACCCCGATATCCTCGGAAATAACTTTTCCGCCGGTGAGAATGCCGATGTCGTTCAGCATGTCTTTTCTGCGATCACCGAATCCGGGAGCTTTGACGGCGCAGACATTCAGGGTTCCGCGCAATTTATTGACCACCAAAGTGGCCAACGCTTCGCCATCTACATCTTCAGAGATGATCAAAAGAGGTTTGCCTGATTTTGCAATTTTTTCCAGAAGGGGGAGAAGGTCTTTCATGCTGGAAATCTTTTTATCGTTGAGGAGGATGTAAGCATCTTCCAATACTGTTTCCATCCGTTCCGGATCGGTTACGAAATAAGGGGAAAGGTAGCCGCGGTCGAACTGCATTCCTTCAACGATTTCCAGAGAAGTGTCCATGCTTTTTGCTTCTTCCACGGTGATCACGCCGTCTTTACCAACCTTGTCCATTGCTTCAGCAATGATATCGCCAATAGCGCTGTCCTGATTGGCGGAAATGGTTCCCACCTGGGCGATCTCCTTTTTATCCTTGGTGGGTTTGGACATCTTTTTGATTTCTGGAACAACAACATTCACAGCATCCTCAATGCCTCTCTTGACGTCCATGGGATTGGCGCCGGCGGTGACGATTTTTATTCCTTCGCGGTATATGGCTTGCGCCAGAACGGTCGCAGTGGTCGTACCGTCTCCCGCGTTGTCGCTGGTTTTGCTGGCGACTTCGTTTACCATCTGAGCTCCCATATTTTCAAACGGGTCTTCCAGTTCTATTTCCTTGGCGACGGTCACGCCATCCTTGGTGATAGTGGGGGAACCGAATTTTTTATCGATGATCACATTGCGGCCCTTAGGTCCCAATGTGATTTTTACAGTATTCGCAAGCTGGTTCACCCCAGACAGAATTTTCTGCCGTGCAGCATCATCAAATATTATTTGCTTTGCCATGTATGTTGATCTCCTTTAGATTGTAAAGAATGTATTTTCGTAAACAGGTTATTGATCTAATTTATTTTTCGATGATTCCCAGGATGTCGTCTTCGCGCATCAATAAAAAATCTTCCCCATCGACCTTGATTTCGGTTCCGCCGTATTTGCTGTAAAGAACCTTGTCGCCGATTTTTACATCCACGGGAATGTGTTTTCCGTCATCACCGACTTTTCCTTTGCCAACCGCTTTCACTCGGCCTTCAATGGGTTTTTCCTTGGCGGAATCGGGGATGATGATGCCCCCTCGTTGCACATCTTTTTCCAGAATGGGTTGAACGAGTATTCGGTCTTGCAATGGTCGGATTTTCATCTTGACTCCTTAAAATTAATGATAAACTGCTGTTTTAAAATAATTTTTCCAAGCTTGATGGAAATATTACCAGGACTAATGTATATAACTGGTTGTTTTTAAATTATTCAGGTGAACTTAATGGCCTGATAGACTTAGTTTGGATTGGTTGTGGCACTCCTCATCGAGTGCTGATAATACAATAGTATCTAAAGTTTGAAAAGCAAGGTCTGGCCTTAAAAAAAATGGAAAAACTTTAAAAAATTTTTAATCTATGAAAAAAC
Organism: Nitrospinota bacterium; assembly: GCA_022567815.1. Classification (GTDB taxonomy): domain Bacteria; phylum Nitrospinota; class Nitrospinia; order Nitrospinales; family VA-1; genus JADFGI01. Next base: position 3,415 of record JADFGI010000173.1, on the reverse strand, counting down.
AATCATTTAATGAAATCGATATTTTCCCTAATCCCAATCCCCAGCGGGATTATGAAATAAAAATGGAGTGCCCTGAGTTCACTTGCCTTTGTCCCAAGACCGGTCAGCCGGATTTTGCGGTGATAACGATTTCCTATATTCCAGATAAACTGTGCATTGAGTTGAAATCCTTGAAACTCTATCTGTGGTCATTTCGAGATGAGGGCGGGTTTCACGAGAAAGTGGTCAACCAGATATGCGATGACCTGGTTTCAGCATGTAAACCCAGGAAAATGAAGGTCGTCGGTGATTTCAAGGTACGCGGCGGCATCTATACGACCGTCACGGTGGATTACACCAAACCAGCGTGACCAGCGTACCGCTGGCTCCTCCGCGGAGGGCGAACTTGCTCACGCCGTGTAATACTTCTTGGCTTGGGTCAGCCTGAGGGCTGGCCAGCGTAGGGCTGGACCAGATACTAACGAACGATGGGTTTATGGCTGACTACATTCTGCTTTGCGAGGAAATTATTTTCCCGTCATTGCGAGAGTAGCGAAGCAATCCAGAACACCTGGAGTCTTCCGGGGTTCGTGAGCGTGTGATATTCGACCTTTGCCTTCATGCCCCGTAGGGGTAAAGCGAGCGCCAGCCCCTCATCTGTGTTTATCTGTGGTTCCAAATTTTTTAAGAAAGGGCAGGGGAGGATTTAATGTTGAAGCGAGTCGGGGAATGCATCCAATGTGGTGAATGCTGTAAATCCGTTAATATCAATGTGGTTAGGGATATTACCTTAAGACAGCACGGAAACATGGAAGAGCTGAAACGGTATTTGAGTTATCGTGGAATCCAGGTCGTGGGGGAGGATGTTGAAAAGAATCTTCTGTTTTATACGATCAATATTCCTTGTTCTCAGTTGGGACCGGATAACGAGTGCCTCGTGCACAATTCTCCCGAAAAACCTCTCATTTGCCACCGTTATCCCTGGGCCAAGGACGACATTGCGGAATGCAGTTATACCTTTGAACCCGCCACCCCCTTTTTAAGTTTCAACGAATAAGTTTGAACCGAAACTAAAAAGGGTTGCACCTCGTGAGCAAATTCCCCCTCACGGGGGCAGGCGCACCCCGCAGAGGAGTGGATGCCCAGGTGATAAATAGCAATAATAATTTTTTTGAATTGCAAGCGCATTACAATTATGCTGTTTTTTTTTGGAGTATTAGCGATGACCCAGAGATTCACTGACAATCAGGACGGAACCATCACGGATACCCAAACCGGGCTCATGTGGCAGGAGTGCTATGCCTACCCGGAAACCGGGAATTATATCAATTGGTACGATGCGAATGATTACATCAACGCCTTGAATGAAAAAAAACTGGGCGGGTATGACGATTGGCGGCTTCCCGGACGATTGGAAATCCAGAGCTTGTATGAGATCGGCAAACCTTTCCAGTCCAGAGGCAAGACGTTTCTTCTCCACATCGACCCGGTATTTGAGTTCAGCTATGGAAGCTGTTTCTGGACCAGCAAAACCCGATTGTCCGCCGCATTGGGCTTTGAGTTTGATAATGGCGACATGCACTGGTATCCTCAGGGGAGTATTTCCGGATCGGTTAGGGCGGTGAGGGAAACGTTCAATCCAAAAGTGTTGGTTGATCCGGCATGGATCGAGTTACAGGAGAATTGATGAAAACGCGAAGTGGAAAATCTACCCGGCGGCGTATTGATGATCGCCCCACGGCGGATGAGGAAATTTTTAGAATAGAAAAAGCCAAGGCCCGCAAATTACGCAAGTCGCCATGGTGGTCGCAGAAAATCCAGGAAGGCATTTGCCATTACTGCGGGGGCAAGTTCAAGCCTGAAGAAATGACTATGGACCACATCGTCCCCATCTCAAGGGGCGGCAAGAGCGGCAAGGGCAATATCGTCGCCGCCTGCAAAACCTGCAACTCGAAGAAAAAATATTACACGCCTGCGGAAATCATCCTCCGCGATGATATGGGGAAAGACATCACTTTCTAACTCCTCCGCGGAGGGCGAGCCCGCTACGCGGGAGGAAGCTTGGGCCTGACGCTACGCTCGCTCCCGCGAGGGGGAAAGTTTAAGGCTACGCTCGCTTTACCCCTAGGGGGCATGAAGGCAAAGGTCGAATATCACACGCTCACCAGCCCCGAAGAACCATAAAATCATAGTCCGTTAATAATGGGTCCAGCCCCCAGGCTGGTCGCTCGTAAATATTTGGTCCGTCCGTACGGGCTATCCGTGTATCAGAAAACCGTCCATCCCGCCATCGCGAGCCGCTACAAGCGGCGCGGCGATCCAGGACTCTGGATTTACCCTTTCTACCCCTTCGGGGCATGAAGGCAACAGAAAGGATACCACAAACGTCAGCCCTAAACTTTTCTTCCCCGCGTGGAGGAGTCAGGTTGGGACACCGGAAATCGCTGGTGGTTTGTCCTTGCCTTCGGGAGCATCTTTTATTTTTGGTACGTAAACCTGACTTTCACAATTCAGGATCAGGTGGATTCCCAGTGTAGTCTTGATAGGTTCCGAAAGGATATAGATTTCGGTTTCCATAATGGTATTTACCAAATCCTGAGTCAGGTGTGTACCAATGATTTTCATTTCCTTATTGATCCATCCCAGGTCGCCTCCAAGCCCCTTGCTGGAACAGTTACTGTATTTTTTTGCCAACCTGGCGAAAAATTTCTCCATTTTTTCCCGGTCGTGAAATTCCTGATCCGGGTCATCTGTCGGCTTTTCTGCCAGTTCTTTTTGGAATTCAACAAGGGTCTGCCGGATTAAGTTGGCCGCATCCATGGAAGACAACCGAATGTGACGAACCCTGTGCTCCATAGGCTTGTCGGTTGTAAGGACCACTTTTTTGGCGACGAAGGCCTTTTTCGGTTTTATTTTGGGTCGGACGGGCGCTTTTGGAGCATCTGCAGGTTTAACGGGTTCTTTAGCGGTTTTGTCCCTTTGGTAAATTGTTTTTTCGGATTCTTTGGGTTGTTGGTTTTCTGACATTTTCGATGTTTCTTTCCTGATTAAAAAATTATGAGAGCTGAGTAATGACCTTAACTCATATGCATTAATTCCCACCAGTGAGTTTTATACCCCGCCCCACTACGTGGGGAGGAAGCTTGGGCCTGACGCTACGCGAGGCCCTGAATACATACAAGGGGTAAAGCGAACGTCTGCCTCCCATCTCCTCCCCACGTAGTGGGGCGGGGCATGAAGGCAAAGGTCGAATATCACACGCTCACGAGCCCAGAGAAAACGTTACACGGCGTGAGCAAACTCGCTCTCCGCGGAAGAGCCAGCCCCCAGGCTGGCCGCTTGCGGCGGAGTCGTTCATTAGATAGAAATTTTCAAGTTAAAACAGCATACTTGGTTTCTCGAAAAATTCAATCTGGACTATGAGACAATCCCTAAA
>JADFGI010000172.1 GCA_022567815.1 Nitrospinota bacterium | reverse complement strand
TATAAATCCATTGCACGTTAATATTGGGTCCAGCCCCAAGGCTGGTCGTACGTTAATATTGGGTCCAGCGTCACGCTGGCGGCGTGAGCAAACTCGCCCTCCGCGGAGGAGTTCGTATGAAATCCCTGCAAGATAAAATCCTTGGAAGCTGGTTCGGCATGGCCGTCGGCGACGCTATGGGAATGGCGGTGAAGGGTCTCAAGCCCGAAACCGTCAAGCAGTGTTTTGGGTCGATGGACGATTTCAAGGATGTCCGCAAATTTATCGGCAAGGGGGTCAAGCGGTACCGGATGAAGGGTTTGTATGGAGCGCAAACCCAACGCGCCCTGGCAGTATGCGACTGCGTTCTCAAAAATAAAAAAGCCGATGTTGCCAGAATTTCAGATTTGTTCCTGGAACTTGCCGCCAACGGTCCGGAAATTTATTATGGCGCATTCCGCCATGTGGAGGGAGGTTTTTATCAAACGGTGGAATCGTTTCCGGGCCGGGATCCGCTGATTCCGGCGGACCTGAATCATGCGGGCGGTAGTTATCCATCCTTGGGCATTCCCATCGCCTTGTTCCACCAGACAGATTCTTCTGAAATGATGCGGCAGTGCCTGGATACCGGTCTTTTGTTGACACGCAATCCGATGGAAGTTATCGGGACAGCTCTCACCGGTTATCTGGTGACTTGTTTTCTTTCCCTGGAACCGCAGGAAGACGGGGAAGGGCTTGCGAAAGAACAATCCAGACAGCTTCTGGAGGATGCGGTGAACGCCTGCGAGCGCGGTGAGCTTATCCTCAAACAGCGGTTCCCGGAAATTGAAGAGGCGTCTGGCGAAAAAGTCTATCAGGCTTTGCGGTTTATGGTGCAGGGGACGCTGGAACGATTGCATGGGGAACCCGATGCGCTTTTTGATTGGATTTGCGAAAACGCTTCCGCTCATGGGAAAAATAAAATCACGGCTCCGGCTCAGGGACATGTGTTGACCCTGCTTCCGTTGGCGCTGGTCATGGTGCTAAAGGGCGGGAATGATTTTGCCAGCGTTCTGACTCGTTCGCTCAATATGGGTAAGGAGTCGGCTCGCCTGGGAACGCTGGTCGGCGCGTGGACCGGGGCGTTATATGGATTTGAAGGGATTCCTCAACACTGGAAGTCGGGTCTGGTCAACTCCAGGGAGATAAGAACCAGAGGGGAAAGTTTGTTCCAGCGTCGAGCTGTCAAGGGACTTAAAAATTTCGTGGACATGGAGTTGGCGCTGACTAACAAGGAGTTTGAGGAGGGGAAAAAGAATTTACCTAAAACGACGCAAAAGCTAGCACGTAAAATTTCTTCCGGATTTGATTTCCATGAGGAAGAGTTTGAGGAGTCTGCAATCCCCAAGAAGGAAGATGCGGCCCGGCGGCGGAAATTTCAAAAAGATAAAACCAAAATAAAGCGGGATCGACGGCGGAATTTGAAATTGGATTTTGAATCGGACGAGGACTAAAACCGGCCCAGGGGCATGGAATTCGTCGTTGGAAGATCATGAGTAACACGAGATTTTACAGAGGTTTTTACATTTAAAGTTTATCTTGGAGGCTTGGAGGGGGTATAATACTACTATGTTTTTTGCAGACAAGCCTAAAATTTTCAATGGGTTAGGTTGTTCCGATGTCTGGTGCTGTAATTTCCTCGGGAAAATTTTTTTAAAGGAGAAACTCGTGAAAGCGGTGAAATCGTTTGTTGTGGTTTTAATGGTTTGTTTTTTGGCCAGCTCAGCCCTGGCCAATGAAAAAGCAACTCTTGTCATCGGAACAAATTTGAAAGTGGGAATGCCGGTGAATCAGGCAATAGCCTTATTGGGCATTCCTGATAAATTTACAGTTAATCGAGGTACGGAACCTTTGACGGACAGCGTGGTCATAGAGTATCTCGATCAAGGGGTGGTGATCCATTCAATGAATAAATCGACAATTATTGATGAAATTGAAGTCCTGCCGTCTTTCAAAGGGACGTTTGCGAAGGGTGTTAAAATTGGCGCAAAATTTAATGATCTGGTCGCAAAATATGGAGTCCCAAAAAGCATGAATGCGCAAATCGCGCGCTACCCCGATCAAGGCATTTTTTTTCAATTGGAAAAGGAATCGCTGGTTTCCGCCAAGATTTTTAAGAAAAACAGTAAAATCCTGGACCTGCAACTCATCAACCGGCAATGACCAGGGTACCGCTGGCTCCTCCGCAGAGGGCGAACTTGCTCACGCCGCCAGCGTGACGCTGGACCCAGTGTTGACGTGCTACTGGATTTATTGCTTTTCAGGGCTCATGTACCCCTCCGGGGCATGAAAGCTAATGAAGAGGATATCACAGGGGCATGAAGACAATGGAAAGGATCTCACAAGCGTCGCGAACGTTTGCCCCGCTTTTCCTCCCGCGTAGCGGGCTTTTCCTCCCCACGTAGTGGGGTCGTCTTAATGAAAAGTGAGTGCAAGGCTGTTCCAGGCGTTGCATTGGGGGCAATGGCTGGCCCATTCCTTGGAAGGAGTCTTGCATTCCCTGCAAACCATTTCCAGCAAGGATTCCTTCGCCAGACTGAAAGCCGACTGCGATGCCTTTTCCGTATTTGAGGTATCCTGTTTTTGCTGGTAGGCATTGGCCAGCAATACGGAATGCAATACCGATTTTTCCGGTTGAATGGTTTCCAGGGCCTGAATGGCTTCCTCAGTTTCTCCCTTGTCCATATACAAAACCCCAAGTAGCAGGACCAAGGTATTTTTCACCGAGTTGTTGGAAGATTTGATTGCCGCCTGGTAAATTTTTAACAGGCTCTTCAGGTCATCCGCTTCTTGCAGCGTCTTTTGAATCCGAAGAAGACAAAGGGGCGAGTGCGTGTAGGTCAGCCCCACTTCCCAGGTCTTGAGAGCATTTTTTTTGTTTCCGGATTTCAGATAGACATCGCCCAGGGTGATGTACGCAGGCAGGCATTTTTCGCTGGTGCGCAGGGCTTTTTTAAATTCGGAAATGGACGAATCGACCTGTCCCTTCTCCCAATAGGCCAAACCATTTCTGTAAATAATTTGGCTGAACAATTCCTGTTCTTTTTCCGTCAGCTTCTTATCCCTGGTAAGAGAGACAATCCGCTTTTGAATGGCGGAGGCATTTTTCCAATCTTCCTTTTTTAAATGCGAATCTCTTATCCTGGATAAAATCAGAGGGGAATCGGGTTCGCTTTGGCGGATTTTTTCAAGCGCGGATGCTTCCTTCGCAAATAATCCGGTCATGGAATAATCTTCGGCAAGGTTTTTCAGCGCTTTTAAATTTCCCGGAGCTATTTTCGAAGCCTTCAAATGCAATTCCATGGCCAAGTCGTTATTGCCTTCCTTGCGCGCGATTTCCCCTGTGTGGTTTAATGCGCCGACGTGGTTGGGAAACTCCTCAAGAATTTTATTAAATATAACTTTTGCTTTTCCAAGGTTTCCACCGGCAAAAACATTCTCACCCTTTTCATAGTGTTCCCGACACCACAGCTCTCTTTTTTCAACCTGCTTTTGTTGGAAATAGTTTTTCATATTTCCAAAAGAGGATTTTACTTTTAGCGTCCAATTCATAATGGCGGTGATAATGACACCGACCAGGATAAATCCCAGCAGGAGAATCACCATGGGCATGCGCAGAGAAAACGATTGCGTCAGGTACACTTCAACTTCATGAGGGTTCAGGAAGGCGATGTATACCGAAAGCAGGGTGAAAATCAATAGCAGTACAATATGTTTCAAGGTCACTGTAATTTTCGTCGTATTTAGGTTGTTAACTTTTTTACAGATTTGGGAAGGCGGATTATACCACGCAATTCGGGCAGGTCTATCCCGGAATATGCTGAAAACTTTTTGAGTGGTTTTCATGATATCCAGGAAATTTCCGCATTCCAAGGCCATCCTGAACTTGTGATATTCGACCATTGCCTTCACCGGTGGGGTATGTCGAAGGACTCAGCATGAAATCAAGCGAACAGTGCCTTGAAAGGATTTTTCAACAACCTGTTAGAGGTCGCCTTAAAGGTTTTCTTCAGAATCATTTTTCCGTAAACCGTTAGTAGGAGTTTGCGTTTCGTTTTCTATATTGCTCAGGCACTCCACGCAAAATTTAGCAAAGGGCACCACGTCCAATCGAGCTTCGGGGATGGCTTGGTCGCAAGTGGAGCAGATTCCGTAGTTCCCATCCTTTATTTTTTCCAGAGCTTCATCGACCTGTTTCAGCTTTTCCCAATCCTGCTCTCCCAGGTTCGTCATTAATTGACTTGAATAAGCTCGAGCGGCGTCATCGGTTATATCCGCTACCGGCTCCGAGGGTTCCTCTTGGCTGATTTTAAAATTTTTTTCAACGTCCGCAAGCAGAGTTTCCCGAATTTCTTTCAGCTTGGATAAATATGACGGAAGTTTCTTGGTAGGCATTGATACAGGCGCTCCTGGAAAATTGTTCATGGTTCCACTGCTTCTACAATGGGGACATCGCCCCATAAGCGTTCAAGGTCGTAATGAGTCCGTGCGTCCTGATGGAATACATGGACAAAAATATCCCCCAGATCCAAAATCACCCAATTGGCGGTGGAGTAGCCTTCCATGGCGGATAATTTGTGCCCGGTCCCATAGATTTTTTCCTGAATAGAATCCGCGATGGCTTGTACCTGGGATCGGGAATTTCCGCTACAGATGATAAAAAAATCCGTCAAGTCCGAGCGACCGCGCAAGTCGAGAGTCACGACGTCACAAGCTTGTTTTTCGGCGGCGGCATCTATCACAAGCTGCTGTAATGGTTTCAAAGGTTCTTTCATGCAACCCCTGTCAAGGGTGGGTCATGGTCCGGTAAAGTTGATTTTTAATAATATAATTTTCGACTTCGAGTGGCAACATGTTTTTAATTTGCCGATGATTGTTAATTCTTTCCCGGATGACGTTGGAGGAAATATCCATTGGGACGAGGTCGAAAAAATTCAGCGTGGTGGCTTTTTCACGATGATGAAAAACCGTGACTTCTTCCTCTTTGATGGGTGGTGAAAACAAAGTATCCGAATCGGGAATAAGATTTTTGAGATTTTCTTCAATCCCCTCCAGAGTAAATCCGGGCCGGGTGGCTACGATGACATGACACATTCCCAAAACCCGGTGAACGGATTTCCAGGTTTTTATTCCTGCAAAAGCGTCGTTTCCCATTATGAGGAAAAATTCCGTATCAGGTTGTTTGTCGATCAAAACAGAAAGCGTATCGACGGTGAAGGATATCTCCTTCCTTTTAAGTTCCATCTCCGAGATCAAAAAGAAGGGATGAGGGTCGATGGCCAGCTGGAGCATCGCCTGCCGGTGATGGGGCGATGCCGGTCCGCGGTCCTGCTTGTGCGGGGAAATATAAGCGGGGATGAATAAAATTTGATCCAACTGAAATTTCTTCCGTACCTGGGCCGCCAGGCCAATATGACCGTTGTGGACAGGGTCGAAGGACCCTCCAAGAATCCCAACGCGTTTGCCGGCCTTCTTTCTCATAAGCTTAGTTGGGAAATGATGGTTTTCAATGGAACTCCAAGCGGATTGATTGGGGATGAGAAGCCGAAATTATAATGCAAGGCCAGGCTAATAAAAATTAACTTTCAACAAAACAATGGGTTTCAGAGTCAGGTAGGCCCAGGGAACCCCAAAATTATACCTTTTTATTCGGCGGGCGTATTGTAATTAATCGCAAAATTGGGTGACGAAATTTGTCGATTAATGGTTTTGTGGCCATTTTCTTAGCAAGATCAGGAAAATGTTATAAAAAAAACCTTTATTTATTGGGCGGTTATGAAGAATTTCACTTCATTCTTGGTATTGGCATCCGGTTTGCACCCTATAAGGGAAAAACTGAATTCAGCAGGTTTCAATTGCTTTTGTTTTTATAACCCGGTTGTCCAAACTTCATAACTTGTATAAGGAGAGAAAGAATGTTATCGAAATTAAATGCCGCAAAGAATGAAAAAGGTTTCACCCTCATCGAATTGCTGATCGTCATTGCCATCATCGGTATTTTGGCGGCGGTCGCGATTCCTCAGTTCAACCAGTATAAGGTTCGTGCGTATGACTCTTCAGCAAAAGCCGACCTGCACAATCTGTTTTTGTCCTGCAAAGCTTATTGGGGAGATAACGGTTCCACGGCGAACTGTCTCGAAGCCTCTGTGACTCCGGCGCTTTATGGTTTTTCAAAGTCTCCAGGTATAACGATAGCTATTGCTGCTGGTACAACTGCTCAGGAACTTGCCTTTGTGGCTACTGCGAAGCACGATACTTCCACCGTTACGTACACTATTGACTCAACTGGTAATATCAGTTAATTAAAATAACTCATCTCTCCCTGTTCCGTCCTTTTTGGGCGGGGCGGGGAGTTTTTTTTTGGAAAAAACCCAGCCATAAAGTTTCTTTCCCGCAACCAGGTCACAGTTATTTTAATCCTGTTTCCGTGAGACCTTTGCATAACCCGTCTTTGCGAGGAGCGTTAGCGACGAAGCAATCCAGAGACCTTGGAAGACCCTGGATCGCCACGCCGCTTTGCGGCTCGCGACGACGTATTTGGTTGGTTCAGTGTAATTCCTATGAAGATTCTCCACTTATGCAAAGCTACTCGCGCCAACGGGGGTGACCTCCCGAAATAGGAAAAGCCAAAAATATCAATTTTAAAAAATCTCCAATTAAACCCTTTTATGACTTCAACAGCGATTGTTTTATTGAGCGGCGGGCTGGACTCGGCAACCACTATAGCCATTGCAAAAGATAAGGGATTTCAAACGGTTACTCTGAGTTTTGACTA
>JADFGI010000171.1 GCA_022567815.1 Nitrospinota bacterium | reverse complement strand
CAGGTTGCTGAAAAAGTCCCAAACACCAGAGTTTCCACTATTGTCATGCTGAGCCTGTCGAAGTATGACCTTGATAATAAGGGCTGTTTTCACACTTCGACAGGCTCAGTGTGACAGTTACGGGAAGCAAAAATCATTTTTCAGCAACCTGATAGGGAATTATGATAGAGTTCTTGATTTCTGAAAACAAGCCATCTGTTACGGATTGAATCGTTCATGAACAAAAATCAGGACATTGTGAAGTTGACCGAACAAAATGTCGCTTCGACCTATGGGCGTTTTCCCATTGCGCTGGTTCGCGGCAAGGGGACCAAAGTCTGGGACGCCGCTGGAAAGCAATACACTGATTTTGTTTCCGGAATTGCAGTGGACAATTTGGGCCATTGTCATCCTGCGGTGGTTTCCGCCATTCGCAAACAGGCAGGGCAACTCCTCCACGTATCCAATCTTTACCATATCGAATCGCAATCCCTGCTCGCGCAGGAACTGACCCGCCACTCCTTCGCGGACAAAGTGTTTTTTTGCAACAGCGGTACCGAAGCCAATGAAGCGGCCATCAAACTGGCGCGGCGGTATTTCTTCGACAAGGGAGAAAAAGGCCGGCGCGAGATCATTACCATGAAAGACTCGTTTCATGGTCGAACGATGGGATCTATTTCGGCTTCCGGGCAAAAAAAGTTGCACACGGGTTTCGCTCCCTTGTTGCCGGGTTTCAGATACGTTGCCTTCAATAACATCCAGGCGGTGCAAAAGGCCCTCTCATCAAAAACCTGTGCCGTTCTGGTCGAACCGATTCAGGGAGAAGGAGGCGTCAACCTTCCGGACAAAACGTACCTTAAAGAACTAAAAAAGTTATGCGCGAAGAATGGCTCTCTGTTGATCTTCGATGAAGTGCAAACTGCGTTCGGGCGAACTGGGAAACTTTTCGCTTATGAAAATTTTGGCGCCAAACCTGATATCATGACTCTTGCAAAAGCTCTTGGCGCGGGTGTCGCCATTGGAGCGATGGCCGCCACCAACAAGGTCATGAAATCCTTCGTTCCCGGAACCCATGCCGCAACCTTCGGGGGAAATCCTTTGGCATGCTCCGCCGCGCTCGCGGCTTTCAAGGTTTACACGAAAGCAGGGTTTCTGGAAAAAACGGCACAAACGGGTGACTATTTTATTGCGCGACTGAGGCAACTGGAAAAAAGTTTTTCCATCGTTAAAGAGGTTCGCGGCATCGGGTTGCTTCTGGCAATGGAACTCAAACAACCGGCAGGAACTATCGTCGAAGATTGCATGGATCAGGGATATCTGGTCAATTGCATCAAACAAAATATTCTCAGATTCATTCCCCCTCTAATCATTACTAAAAAGGAAATCGACGGGTTGATCGAGATCTTGGCCCAAAGCTTGAAAAATTTGCAGCCAGCGTGACGCTGGACCCAGTGTTAACGTGCTATGGAGTTTAGAAGAATTAATAATTTTCCTATAATCCATAGGTTCTCAGGGGCTGGTGAGCGTGTGATATTCGACCCTTGCCTTCATGCCCCCTAGGGGTAAAGCGATCGTCAGTCCCAAGCTTCCTCCCCACGAAGTGGGGGTTTTCCTCCCGCGTAGCGGGATCATCAGGTTTCATTATGAAAAAAGATTTTCTTTCCATCAATGATTTCAGCCGCGAGGAAATTTTAAAACTTCTGCAGAAATCCGCCGAATTAAAACAAATGCGGATCGACAATATCACCTACCATCCACTCAAGGGAAAATCCCTGGGGATGATTTTCAGCAAGCACTCCACCCGCACCCGGATCTCTTTTGAAGTCGGCATGTTTGAATTAGGAGGGCAGGCTTTATTTTTAGCCACCGACCAGCTCCAGTTAACCCGAGGCGAAACGGTGGAAGACTCCGCCAAGGTGCTTTCCCGTTACCTGGATGGAATCGTCATCAGAACGTATGACCACGAGGAAGTGATCAATTTTGCCCGCCATGCAAGCATTCCCGTTATCAATGGGCTTACGGACCTGAATCATCCCGTGCAGATTTTGGCCGATCTGTTCACCATCCAGGAAAAACTTGGAAAAATTGAAGACATCAAAGTAGCCTATTTAGGCGATGGAAACAATGTCGCCTATTCCTGGATGCTGGGAGCGTCTATCATGGGTATTCATCTGGCGGTCGCCTGCCCCAAGGACCATCAACCCAAATGGCCTGAATCAATGGGCTCCCTGGGAAAAGTGGAGGTTTTGGAAGATCCCCTGGAGGCCGTTCACAATGCGGATGTGCTTTATACCGATGTCTGGGTCAGCATGGGGCAGGAAAGCCAATCGGAAGAAAAAATCAAACGCCTGCAACCTTACCAGATCAATCAAAAGCTGGTCGCCGCCGCCAATGACGGGGTACTCGTCATGCACTGCCTGCCCGCACACCGGGACATGGAGATCAGTTCTGAAGTGATGGATGGAAAAAATTCCATCGTATTCGATCAGGCCGAAAATCGCCTCCACGTGCAAAAAGCCATTCTTGATGCATTGTTAAGCCCGCCTAAACAATGATATGATTCCAAGGCTTGGGCTTTGATTGCAAGCAAACCCTGGCTCTAACATCAGGGAATCTATAAAAATTCAACCTGTTCTATGAGCCAACCCCTTTATAACGGGGTTGGCGATTGCCAAGGCCAAAAACTATCGATCGTTAGAGATCCCCTTTATAAATATTGTGACTGCCTTGAAAATTTATCCTCCATTCAGCCGGCCCTTGAGACTGACAAAACTCATCCTTGCCATCGCTCTTGCGATCGCATTCTGCTTCCCCATTGCCGGAATCAGTCAGACAGCTGCGGACGAGCCAAGTGAGGGGATAGATAATTCCCGCCGGCATCTTTTGCTGATTACAAAAAGGAGGCTGGTCCTTCAACGGGAAATAGATGATCTTTTTAAAAAGTCCGCCTCAAAAATTACCTCCGAAAATATCGATCAACTACAAGCCCAGTTGGGCAGGCTGGATCTGGACTTTGAATCCAGAGTCACTCAACTTGCTCTTGAAGACCCGGCGCTCAAAAAAAAGAAAAAACTGGATTGGATTCAGGAGATACAGGAACTCACCAAACCCCTGCTGACCGCCATCCGGGACATTACGGAAAAGCCCCGGATGATCGAAGAATTCAAGACAAAAATTGAAGCGCTGGAAGCCAAATTGCAACGGCATCAGGAAGCTTCAATAAATATTGCCGTCCTTTTAAATGATTTAGAAAAAACGCCACTTCCAAACACGTTGGAAGGGCAGAAATTTCAGGCCCGCATCACCCATTTGGGAGACAAGTACGACCCGGAGCTTGTACTGCTCAACCTGTTCGAAGCCCGCGCCAATCTGGAAAAAGTGCTCAGCACTGATGAGTCTGTGGTCGAAACCGCCACCAAGACCATCAAGGAGTTTTTTCAAACCCGTGGCCGGAACCTGCTGGTCACCATTTTAACATTTGCAGGTTTCTGGTGGATCCTTTCCCGTTTACGCCGATGGATTCTGGCGAGAAAGTTTTTAACCAATAGAACCTCCTCCATCGGAAAGCTCTTCAGCGCGGCATACAATTTTGTGGTTCTTATCTTTTGCCTGCTGGTCGGGCTGGCCTGCCTTTATTTTTTCAATGACTGGCTTCTGATCACGCTGATCATCATGGGTCTTTTCCTGTTGGTGTGGACCTCCCGTCAATGGATTCCGAAATTTCTTCAGGAGATCAAGCTGATCGTCGACTTGGGAACGGTCCGGGAAGGCGAACGGATGATCTGGCAGGGTGTCCCCTGGCTGGTGGAGGAGATTCGCCTGCAAGCCATTCTTGTCAATGAACGGCTCGAAGGCGGCGTGCTCCGTTTGCCTCTTCATGATTTGGTCGGCGAACACTCGCGTCCCGTGGTCGAGAACGAACCCTGGTTCCCCACCCGAACCAGGGATTGGGTCATCCTTTCCGACAACAGCTACGGCAGGGTGGAAAACCAAACGATGGAACAGGTGGTCCTGAAACTCAAGGGAGGCGCATTGAAGTATTACGCAACCGCCGATTTTCTTGCCCAAAATCCCATCAACATTTCCAACGGATTCCGCTATAGCATTCAATTCGGTTTGGACTACGCGGTTCAATCCAGGATTTGTGATGACATTCCCCGTTTGTTCGAGGAGGGAATCAAAAAGCATCTCAAGCACCATTTTGAAGGCGATCCACCGGATTTCAGTTATCTGGAAGTGTCGTTCGACTCGGTGGGAGAAAGCTCGCTCAACCTGATGGTGATCGTCCATGTGGACGGGCGGTGCGCCGACTGGCACGAGGAAAATCAACGAGAAATCCAAGCCACTCTGGTCCGCTTATGCAATGAAAATGGATGGGTGATTCCGTTCAACCAACTGACTGTCCACATGCCCGATGGAAACTCCGTGAAAGAAAAAAATCCCCATCAACCTCAAGCCCAGCCGCGTGAGGGCCGTGTTTAAGTTTAAAATCCTGAAACAGCACAGCCATTCTTCCGCTAGATTGGGCGTGGTCACGACTCCCCACGGAACCATCGACACACCGGCTTTCATGCCGGTGGGAACGCAGGCCACGGTCAAAGCATTGTCTCCAGAAGATCTTGTAGATTGCGGCTCGCAAATCATCCTGGGCAACACCTACCACCTATACCTGAGACCCGGTCACGAGATCATAAAAAATTTAGGTGGCTTGCACCGTTTCATGAATTGGGATAAACCCATTCTCACCGACAGCGGTGGATTTCAGGTGTTTAGCCTGAACCGGCTTGCAAAAGTGACGGAAGAAGGGGTGACGTTTAAATCTCATATCGACGGGTCCACCCATTCCTTTTCCCCCGAACATGCCATAATGGTTCAGCAGGCGTTGGGGGCGGACATCATCATGACCTTCGACGAGCCCATGCCCTACCCCGCCGAAAAATCCGCCGTCGAAATTTCATTGAGTCTTTCCACTCGTTGGGCCAAGAGATGCAAGGCGGTTCATGAGGAGGAATCGCAGGCGCTGTTTGGAATCGTACAGGGAGGAATGTTCAGGGATTTGCGCTCGCTAAGCGTGGAACAGATCGTTGAAATGGATTTTCCGGGATACGCTATCGGCGGACTGAGCGTGGGGGAAGACATGGAAACGATGTATGAAATAGCCGCATACACCGCGGCGCTGTTGCCGGAAAACAAGCCACGATATTTGATGGGCGTCGGCACGCCGCAAGACTTGCTGACATGCAGTGGCATGGGCATCGACATGTTCGACTGCGTCATGCCAACCAGAAACGCCCGTAACGGCTCTCTTTTTACCAGCCGGGGAAAGTTGAATATAAAAAATAACCGCTATCAGGCCGATGGCTCTCCCCCGGACCCGGATTGCGCCTGCTACACCTGCCGTAATTATTCCCGCGCTTATCTGCGGCATCTGTTCATGGCCAACGAAATCCTCGCCCTGCGCCTGAATTCCCTCCACAACATCGCTTTTTATCAAAACTGGATGAAAAAAATTCGCCGCGCTATTCGCGAGGACCGACCCTTCGATCCAAACTGGATCAACGCGCCACCAGCGTGACGCTGGCTCCTCCGCGGAGGGCGCTCGCTCCCGCGAGGGGGAAATTGCTCACGCCGGTTAAACGTTTTTTTTCAGGGCCTCGCGTAGCGTCAGGCCCAAGCTTCCTCCCGCGCAGCAGGCTTCCTCCCCACATAGTGGGGTCAGTTCGCAGGTCACGCGCCCGCTTCTTCTTCGATGATGCCGCGGATATGAAATTCATTGACATCGTATCCACTGCGTTTGGGCAAGGAAGATTGGACCACCGCCTTCATAATTTCGAGTTTTTCCCTATCGAACCACTCCAGCAAATGTTCAAAAATATTTTCTGGAAAATAAATGATCAAGTCCAATTTGGCGCGTTGGTATACATAATGATATCCTGACCGCATGGGATTGATCTTTTTGGGCCGGTACTCCACATGGCCTTCCCGCATGAGCGGGGCCAACTCCGTCCACCCGCCTCCCAAAGCCACAAGCCCCTGGCGGATATTGGACAACAATATATTCGGGTCCTGAAGTTCGTATGTGTAGCTTGCCATAAAAAGACGACCTGGTATAAATTCAGAGGATTTATTATTCGATGGCGGTGAATTGTAAAAGGATTTTCACCTGTTAATATTAAAATTCGCCGGAACGGGCCTGGCGCACAGAGACAAAAACAGCGGAATTTCTTTACGCGCCCGGTTCTCGGCTTTGGCCCGCTTGCCCGGCTGGCTTTCTTTTTTGGAAGTCCATTCCTGCAGGCACTCCACCCAGAGACCCGCCCCGGCCAAAGCGGTAAAATAACTTTGCAAGGACCGGTGATAGGTCAGCGTATGCCCGCTGGAACCTGCCAAAGGCGGCGTGATGATGGGAATGGAAAGATCCGAGGCGTAACGGTCCACCCGCCGGTATTCAATCTTTTTTTCCTCGTCCCAACCCCAGTGGGTTTGCCGGGGAATCCTAAAGCATGGGTGGGTGACGACCATCACAAAACGGCCATCCGGTTTCAACCACCGCGCAACGTTTTGCAAGGTAGACTCAATCTCTTCCATATTCTGCAACGCCAGAAGGCAGGCGACCGCATCAAAATGCGATTCCTTGAAAGTGTCTTTTTTCCGCGCATCCGCAAGGTGAAAACGGATGGATGGTTTTGAACGTTGGCGGGCCAGACGGATCAATTCCTCGGAAGTGTCCAGTCCTTCCACCTGCATGCCTTTGGCGGACAGATAACGGGAGAACACGCCTTGGCCGCAGGCCAGGTCCAGAACCCGGTCGCCTTTTTTCAGGGCGGCGAGATAG
>JADFGI010000170.1 GCA_022567815.1 Nitrospinota bacterium | reverse complement strand
GGATAGTCGGTGTGCGATGACCAATGTGGTGCGCGACGCCATGAGGTGTTTGATCGCGTCCTTGATTTTGGCTTCGGTTTCGGTATCCACCGTGGACGTGGCTTCGTCCAGAACAAGAATCGGCGGGTTTTTGAGGAAGGCGCGGGCGATGGCGATCCGATGTTTTTCTCCGCCGGAAAGTTTGACCCCCCGTTCTCCCACCTGTGTGTCGTACCCGTTGGGGAGGTTTTTAATGAAGTCATCCGCATGCGCCGCTTCCGCTGATTGCACGACCCGGTCCATGCTGGCCTCGATATCTCCGTATAGGATGTTTTCCGCCACCGTCCCGTTGAACAGAAACGGGTCCTGCGACACCAGCCCGATTTGATCACGCAGAAACGTCAGTTTCAGATCCTGTATTTCATGCTTGTCGATCATGATCGAGCCCGTATCGACGTCATAAAATCGCATCAATAATTTAACGATGGTGGATTTGCCGCTTCCTGTATGGCCGACCATGGCGATCTCTTCTCCCGCTTCGATGTGGAAGGAGATATTTTTGATGACGGGTTTGCCTTGGATATAGGAAAAGCTGACGCGGTCAAACTCAATCGCTCCCCGGACATTGGTGGAGGGGAGGTATGCAGAAGGCGCATCGCGGATGTCGGGGACGGCGTCGATGATTTCAAACAACCGGTCACTCGATGCCAGGGCGTGTTGCAACATGTGGTTCACGGAATGCAATTGGTTGATGGGCGTGTAAAACAGGGCCAGATACCCGATGAACGCCACCAGCGAACCGACGGTGATTTCCCCGGCCTGCACCAACCCGATCCCGTAATAGAGAATAAAAACCGTGCCGAGGGAACCGAGAAACATCATCGACGGAGAATAAACCGCCCACAGGCGCATGACCTTCAACGTGCCGTCGCAATAGTCCTGACTGCGCCGGTTGAATCGTTTGATTTCATGAAGCTGGCGGTTGAAGGCATGGGTTTCCCGGATGCCGGAAATGGAATCCTGCAAAGCGGCGTTCATTTTGGCGGCTTGTTCCCGCACCAGGTGATACAAACCGTGCGCCCGCGTGGTGTATTTGGAAGCGCCAAGTATCAGGAGTGGAATGGGGAGCAGTGCCACCAGAGCCAGTTTCCAGTGCAGGTAAAACAGGATGAGGGTGATGCCGACCAAGGTCAGCACGGCGGTCACCACCTGCTCGACGCCGTCGATGAAGATGCGCTCGACATAAGTCACGTCGTCGTTGACGCGGGACATGAGTTCACCGGTGGAGCGGTTTTCAAAATATTTCGGCGATAGTTTTTGCAAGGCCCGGTAAACCTCGGACCGTATGTCGAACACCACCTTTTGCTCCACCTTGTTGTTGACCACGATGCGTCGATAGTTGGATAAGTTTCGTCCTAAATAGGACACGAGTAATCCGCCGACGGCCCAATAGATCCAGGTCACCTCTACTCCCCGGCTCATCGCCGGTTGACCCACCACCAATTGATCGATGATGATTTTTATCAACCAGGGAGGAACGAGATCCAGCAGAGTGGTGAGAATGGCAAAAAACAGGGTCAGGTAAACCTGTTTCGAATACGGTTTCAAATAGCTCAATACACGCAACAAAGATTTCATGAATATTTAGAATTAAAAAGTTAAAGTGTCAGATAAAGGAAAATATTAGGCTTTACAATCAGTAATCCATTCTCGAAGGAGACCGTTGAAAAAGTATAAAATCCCCTCATCCCAGCCTGTCACTCTGTGAGTGCTCACCAGAGGGGAGAAGGGCTTTCTCTTCGCCCCCATTGGGGGAGAGGATTGAGGTGAGGGGGCAAATAAAAAACGGTATCGTCTGTGACCAGAGCCATTATAATGTTATTTTTCACCGGTTGGAAAGTTAATCCCGGTTTAGCGCCGGTTGCGGTTTTTCCGAATTTTATCGTTTGAAGGGAGAGGTATGGAGTATAGAAAACTGGGCGACAGCGACTTGGAAGTTTCGGTGATCGGTTTTGGGGCCTGGGGGATCGGCGGCGCGCCATTTTGGAGTACCGAAGGGGACCATCCATCCTGCAAGGCCATTTTGAAGGCGTTCGACCTGGGAGTCAATTTTTTCGATACCGCCCCGGTCTATGGGTTCGGTCATTCCGAGGAATTACTGGGAAAAACCCTCAAACCGGTGCGCGATAAAGTGATTCTGGCCACCAAGTGCGGATTGGTATGGCGTAAGGAAAATTTAGGAGCGATAGCCAAAAATGCCAAAAGGGACTCCATCCTGAACGAAATTGAGCAAAGTTTGCGTCGGCTCCAGACCGATGTGATCGATCTCTACCAAGTGCATTGGCCGGATGTCAACACGGCTCAGGAAGAAACCATGGAAACGTTGTTAGAGATTCAGGCGCAGGGAAAAATCCGCTACATCGGCCTCAGCAATTATTCGGTGGAGCAGACAAAGGAATGTCTGAAGGTCGGAAACATCGTATCCCTGCAACCGGAATACAGTTTGCTTGAGCGGGCCATTGAGAAGGAAACGGTTCCATTTTGTCAGGAGAACCAGATCGGGATCATCGCTTACAGTCCGTTATCTTCCGGAGTGTTGACCGGGAAATACGATAAATCCACAAAGTTCAAGGACTGGCGTAGCAAGGGAATCATCGGCACCTTCACAGGGGAGGGTTACGAAAACAATATCGACAAGGTGGACCAGTTAAAAGCATTGGCGCAAGCGGATGGTAAAACCTGCGGTCAGATGGCCATCAACTGGGTGATCCGCCAACCCGGTTTGGCCACCGCGTTGGTCGGCGTCAAGAATGAAAGCCAGATGCAGGAAAATTTGCGCTCGGTCGGGTGGCAACTCTCTGCCGATCAACAGGAGAAAATTGAAGAGATTTTTAAACTTTGATTGATAAAATTGGTTCTCCTTTCAGGAGAAACATCATGTGGAGTAGATGAGAAAAGCGTTTACAAGAAATGACTTGAACGAGAAAGAGTCATGGTTTCCCGGTTAAGATAAGTTATCGAATCTTAATCATTAAAGGAGAAACCATGACTCAGTCACAATACCTTATCAAAAGAAAGCTGAATATTCTAGAACTTGGTGAGATGCTGGGCAATATCTCGGAGGCCTGCCGTCGGCTGAACATTTCCCGCCAACATCATTACGATATCAAATCCGCCGTTGAAGAAGAGGGCCTGGAGGGACTCCGCGAAAAGTCCCGCAAGGTTCCTCGCATCGCTAATCGCGTGGCTCCAGAGATCGAGCGGAAGGTGTTGGATTACAGCCTGGAGTTTCCCACTCAAGGCCAAGTGCGAGTCTCCAACGAACTAAAACGGCAGGGATATTAAGAAAGTTGCGGAGGCGTTCGCAGTATCTGGTTGCGGCATAACCTGCAAATTTCCAGCCTTCGCTTAAAGCGACTAGAGAAATGGTCTGCCGAGAATAATGGAGTTCTGACCGAATCTCAGGTCCAGGCTCTGGAACAGGCCAAGGAAGAAAAGGAAGCCCGCGGTGAAATCGAAACACCGCATCCGGGCTTTCTTCTTGGCCAGGATACTTACTTATGTGGGCTACATCAAGGGCGTTGGCAAAATCTACCAGCAGACGGCGATTGATACCTATTCCAATGTTGGTTTCGCCAAGGTGTATTCGGACAAAACGGCTCTGACGGCGGCGGACTTCCTGAACGATAAGGTTCTGCCGTTCTTTGATTCCGAGAGTATGTCACTGCTTCGCATCTTGACGGATCGGGGAATCGAGTACTGCGGACGCATCGAAACTCACCCTTACCAACTCCTCCTTCACCTAAGCGGCATCGAGCATTCCAGGACGAAGGTCCGGCATTCGCAAACCAACGGTTCAACGGAAAGGTTGAACCAGATCGTCCAGAACGAGTTTTATAAAGTAGCATTCAGGGAAAAAATCTACACATCCATTGATGAAATCCAGATCGACCTCGATATATTCATGGATAATTGCAACAATGACCGAACCAATCAGGGAAAACATTGCAAAGGCAGAACGCCCATGCAGACCTTCCAGGATGGAAGATCTCTTTATCAACAATATGTTTTTGAAAACTCAGAGGAGGAAAAACACGCCGCGTAGAATCTGTTAAAATATCTTAACCGGGAGACCATCTGTAAAAGCAAATATCATCTACCGCAAATTAAGACAGCTTCGGGGTATCTTGTTAATCCTGTCTCACTTGCTTGAGATTGCCAACGCCCTCCCCTCCTGCTATCCTTTGGCCCATGATTCTAGGACTTGACGACATCCCCGGAGGCGCGGGAGTACTATCCTTTTTAATCTGGCTCGGACTTTCCGGCCTGTTTTACCTAGTGTGCTACCAGGCTGTCTTGAATGTCCTGGACGATGTTACCAAAAACAGCCTGTTAAAAATACCCGCCATGCTCGTGGCGGCAGTGCCTTCCGCCGGATTGATGGCCATCCTGCACTATCAATTCCTCATCTTGTTTTTTCTCTCGGCAATTGCCAATTATTTCCGCATCAAATCCTTCAGCCAAGAGGAAAGTAAAAAATTTGCAGGAATGAAAATCAACAAACCGCTGTTTTTCATCGCCAGTTATGGTTACCTGATCCTGGTCCTTCTGCTCGCAGATTATTTTCAGTCGGATGAACTTGGCAAATTGTTAAACCCCTGATCTGCATTCCTTAGCGAAGGGGAACAAGGAGGTAATAAAATTGGTTCATGCTTCGACAGGATCAGCATGACATCAAGCAAATAGTGCCTTGAATGCACTTTTCCAGTGACCTGCAAATCAGGAAAAATGGATCCGAACTATGATTCAAAAAATCGCCTATATCTGGTACCCAGTCACGGACATGAACCGGGCCATTGAGTTTTATAATGAACTGCTGGGGCTAACTCTCCTGTTTAAAGGAGAGGACTGGTCGGAATTAGAAATCGACGGTCAGCGGCTGGCTTTGCGTAAAGGGGCCACCCTCCCTGAACACAACGATTTATCCGTTCCGGGCGTTTCCTTTCTGGCAAAACCGATTGAACAAGTTATCGCTACCCTTTCGCGAAAAGGGGTTCAATTTGCCGAAGGACTCAAGCTGTATCCCTATGGCAAACTGGCCACTTTCCGGGACCCGGACGGCAACCTCCTCGGGCTTTATGAACCTCCTCCTCATAAGGATGGATAATTCCTGTTTGGCTTGACTCCATAACCAACTATTGTAAAATTGTGCAATGAGTAACCCACTGACACATTTCAATGAAGAAGGCCGCGCCCGCATGGTGGACGTTGGCGGCAAAAATATCACCGATCGGGTGGCCGTTGCCACGGGAGTGATCCACCTGAAACCGGAGACCCTTCGCCTGATTAAGGAAGGTGAAATCAAAAAGGGAGACGTTCTGGCGGTAGCTCAGGTGGCCGGGATCATGGGGGCAAAAAAAACCTCCGACCTGATCCCCATGTGCCATCCCCTTGCCCTGACACATGTGGACATCAGTTTTACGGAAAACCTCGATCCGGATCCGCAAACCGGATTGTGCGACATCACCATCCGGGCTACGGTAAAACTCACCGGAAAAACCGGAGTAGAAATGGAAGCGCTGACCGCGGTTTCGTTATCAGCCCTCACCATCTACGACATGTGCAAGGCGGTGGACAAAGGAATGTATTTTAACAACATCGGCCTGTTGCACAAATCAGGCGGAAAATCCGGAACGTTTAACCGGGAATGATTGAAAGTAAAAAATGATCACATTAAAATATTTCGCCAGTTTAAAATCCATCGCCGGGAAAGAAGAAGAGCAATTGGATTTGGGAAATGAAACCACCGTTCAAAAATTATCGGAAATCCTGGCAAAAACAACACCGCAGATAGGGGAAATGATTCAGGGGAAAAAAATCCTGGTTTCGGTCAATCAGGATGTCGCCACGTTAGACACAGTCATCCATGATGGCGATGAAGTGGCTTTTCTCCCCCCCTTTTCCGGCGGTTCACAATAAGGAATATCCTATGAGCTCGGTCATGGAATCGAAAGTAAGAATTCAACGCGAAGATTTTTCCGTTACGGACGAAATTGAAGCCATGAAAAAAGTTTCCCGAAACATCGGAGGTATCGTGGTTTTTCTGGGCACGGGCAGGGAAATGTCCAAAGGCCAGAACATCACCAAACTGAGCTTCGAACATTATCCCAAAATGGCGGAAAAGAAACTTGAAGAACTGCGCCTGAAAGCCATCGACGATTATAAAATAATCGACATGAGCATCATCCACCGGATCGGCGAAATCGACATAGGAGAAAACATTGTTCTCATCGTCGCCGCCGGGGAACATCGAAAAGAAGCTTTTTCAGCCTGCGAATGGGCGATAACGGAACTCAAACGCACCACGCCAATCTGGAAAAGCGAAACGACCTCCACGGGAGAGGTCTGGGTACAGGACACCCCGTAATTCCCTGGTGGAAATGAAAGACTCCGCCGCAAGCAGACAGGTTATCCGGCAAGGGTTATCATTTAAAAGCCGTGGCAAGCCACGGGGTATAAAACCCACTGGTGGGAATCAAGGACTGAACCCATTCCAACCATCCTTCTTGTTTAATGCCCATTTTGTTAAATTCTTTTCAGGGCGAATCCTCACCCACGGTCACGGTCAATTCCCGCCTCGCCCGATGGCGTCTCCTCGAACACAATGAAGCGCAAAAACGATCCGGTCTGAAAACCTGGACCACTCCGGAAATCCTGCCGCTGACCGCCTGGTTGAAACAAGTCTGGATGCAATCGTGGCCGGATCAATATATTCTAACCCCTCTACAGGCAGAAAAACTGTGGGCGGAAATCGTACGGAAGTCCTCCTGGAAATTCAAACTGGACCTGCTTCATTTAAAAGAAA
>JADFGI010000169.1 GCA_022567815.1 Nitrospinota bacterium | reverse complement strand
CCTTCGTGGAAGGGGGAGCACGGCCAAGCACCCCTGGAAGAAGAGAAACTATTAATTCCTCAATAATCCATCGCACGTAAACATTGGATCCAGCCCCCAGGCTGGTTGGGTCCAGCGTCACGCTGGTTCACCCTTCGAGAAACGCCATCACAATCTTTTTGGCGTCCTTTAAAATAGAATTGCCATCGCCCACCAGAAGCGTGTCAAAATCATGCTCTGACAATATGCGCAGGCTATCTTTAGCCTGCTGGATATCCGAATATTTTTCTGCTGGCAGGAGATTTACTTTTCCCGGAATTTTTCCGATCAACGCATCGCCGACGATTAAAGTCCTGATATCCGGTAGCAGGAAAGCGGATTCTCCGGGAGATTTTTGATGGCTCAGATGAATGACCTTCAAACCGCAAGGCCCGGTTTCTCCATCAGCAAAGGTTTTGTCTGCGGAAAACTCCAAAAGTGCCTTGTCTTTTTCATGGATACAAATTGGGATTGAAAATTTATCCTTGAGCTGACGGCTCATCCGGTCATGATGAACGTTGGTCAGATAAATCGCTTTAAGAGGATAATCGCCATTTTTCGACACCAGGGCGGACAGCTCATGCAATCCTGCTTCATCAAGCTCCGGCGGATCGATAAGAACGGACTCCCCCTGCCGGACAATATAATAACCGTTAAAATCCAGTTGTTTTTCTTCCGAAAATTCGGACCAGGTAAAAATATCAGGGACAATTTCATTTATAACGGACATGGTGGTTCCTTTATTTCAAATTTTCCAGTTAAAAATAATTCAAACTTCTCCCTGTTCCAGAATCAACACCAAAGGATGTAACCACAATAAATTTCCGCCGCGAACGAGAGTCAATTTATCCGGATTCGCAAGGCTTTGTAAAAAGATCGTTTGGTGAGTCGATTCCGCAATTGGGGAAATCTTGCTGTCAGGAATATGAAGCGGGGTCGGCGTCATAAAACTTTTTCGTCTCGGCCTTCCTCCTGCCGGAGAGACACCCTCTTTCTCATTGGTGGGAATTTCATTCTTAACCACTTTTCGCACCAGGGGAACGTCGCCTTTCCGTCCAATAGAATAAATATTCATCAGAGCTGACGTACTCTCTTTTTGAGAAAAAACGGCCACCATGCCCGACTTTAAAACCGGGATCATGGAATCATCTTCTATCCTCACGCCATAGCACCCTTCGGGAAGTTCATGACCGTTTACACGAAGGGTGGGAAAAGAATCCCAATCAGGGCTATTTTTTTCCAATGGCCACCGGGGAAGTGTCGCTGAAAATTTTATTAAAGGAATCGAGACGATCCTGCCTTCCGTCATAAAAAATCCTGCCGAAAAAATATTCTGCCAACGCCAAAAAAACTCTGTATATTTTTAAACTGAAGCAATGAACGACCTCGCCACAAACGGTCAGCGTGTTGCTGGCTCCTCCGCGGAGGGCGCTCGCTCCCGCGAGAGGGAAATTGCTCACGCCACCAGCGTAACGCTGGACCCAGTATTAACGTGCAATAAATTTATAACTTTTCAGGGCTCGTGAGCGTAGCGAACGTCAGCCCTCCTGCGTAGCAGGCTTTTCCTCCCCGCGTAGCGGGTTCCTCCCCGTGTAACGGGGGCGGGCCCTGAAGGAGTCGAGTTGATATTTTACACCCTGGTTTTAACCAAATGCCAAATTAGTTCCGAGCGGAACGACCGTTTTGCAAGAATTCAGGTTCGCAGATAAAATGAGCGTACCCATTCTGGAAAAAGCGCTGGATGACTTGTACGACCTCACCACGAGAGGAATAAAACTTGGCCTTGATAATACCAGTCATCTGCTCGACCACTTTGGCAACCCGCAGTTGGCAATCCCGACGATTCATATCGCTGGAACCAATGGAAAAGGTTCCACGGCGGCATTTACGGAATCCATTTTGCGGGCTTCCGGAAAAAAAGTGGGGTTGTACACCTCCCCTCACCTTTTAAATTTTAATGAGCGGATTCAAATAAACCGCTCTCCCATTTCTGATTCTGAACTAACGGAACTGATCTTTAGAGTCAAGGAAACGGTGGAACGGTTGAAAATCCCCGTCACTTTTTTTGAATTCAGCACGGTCATGGCATTTTTGCATTTCTTCGAGAACAAGACCGATTGGAATGTCATTGAGGTGGGAATGGGGGGACGGTTGGACGCTACCAATTTGTGCAAGGTAGATGCCTCCATTATTACGTCTATTGGAATGGACCATACCCAGTATCTGGGAACGAATCTGGAACGGATCGCTTACGAAAAGGCGTGTATTATCAAGGATTTCGGTACGGTTTTTGCTCATATTGAAAACAAGGGCGCCCTGGATGTCGTAAAACGTGTCGCCAGGGAACGATCAGCCAAACTCAAGCTTTTAGGAAAAGATTTTAAAGCCGAATTTAAAACTGTCACCCCACAGGGACAAACCATCGATTTTTCCTTTGGAGATTTTCATATGAAGGAGGTTGATGTCCCTCTGATAGGCAGGCATCAGGTCTCCAATGCAGGCTTGGCTCTTGCCGCATGCCTCGAACTACGCTCAAAGGGAATACGATTGAATCCTTCTATTCTACAAAAAGGTCTGGAATCTACTCAATGGGAAGGCAGAATGGAAGTCATTTCCAGAAAGCCCACCGTTGTAATGGACAGCGCCCACAACCCTGACGGAGTCAGAAGTTTGACGCAAACTTTGCGGGAATATTTCACTTTTGAACGTTGCCTTTTGGTGATTGGCTTAATGGAAGACAAACCCATTGACGAAATGTTGAAAATATTTGCTCAAACCGGGGATCATTTTTTTCTGGTAAAACCCAATCAGCCACGAGCCCTGGACCCAAATATTTTGGCAAAGCGGCTGTCAGATATCCAAAAACCCATTGATATTATTCCTGATATTCCATATGCTTTGGAATCAGCAAAAAAATCCGCGAATCCCAACGACCTCATTTGTATTACCGGTTCCATCTACACGGTTTCCGAGGCCAAACAATTTCTGGAAAATGACCCTGTTGCTTAGAATAGTCTTCCTTTTCTGGATTGCGTTTCTTCCTGCCAGCTTTGGTTTTGCGCAGACCATTCCCAGCGCTGATCCCCTTCCAAGGGAAAAACCAGCGGTCAGCATCAGCGCCGATCATTTGGTCCAGGAGGGAGGTACGGATATTATTAAAGCAAAGGGTAACGTGATCATCCGATTTAAAGATCGTGTCCTTCACGCGGACCAGGTCAGGGTAAACCAGAAAACCGGGATCGGGGAAGCCAAAGGCCACGTTCTGCTGACAACCAACGACGGCACCTTGATCAAAGCCAAGCGAAGCCTTTTCAACATGAAAAGTAAATATGGAAAAGCCTTTGATGTTATAGGAAAATTCAAAGGTACGGATGAAAAAAAACGCCCGCTAAATTATTATTTTAAAGGGAAGGAAATAAAAAGGCTCTCGCCAGTTCATTATAAATTAAAAGATTCTTACCTTACCACCTGCTCAGGAAAGGTCCCCGATTGGTCGTTTGAAGCAAAAAATCTGGATGTCATAAAAGAAGACCGGGCCTTATTCACCAGAGGAGTGTTTAAAGTAAAAAATGTTCCTATACTATATTTTCCCATCGGATATTTGCCCCTTAATAAAGCGCGCAAAAGTGGATTCCTGATTCCAAAAATTGGTACAAGCAACACCGATGGCTTCACCTTCGAGCCCATCTATTATTGGGTCATCAACGACTATTCTGACGCCACAATAGCAATCAAATACCTCGAAAAAAGGGGAGTCCAGCCAGATATCGAATACCGGTACACACCCAGTAAAAACACAAAGGGAGAATTTAACGCAAAAATATTGGATGATAGATCTACAGGGGGGCTTTTTTACAAGGTCGATTGGAGGCATGACCAGGTCTTTAAACATAACACACGCTTCAAAGCCAAGCTCGACCTGGAAAGTGAAAACAATTTCAATAAAACCTTCGAGGACGATACCAATCTTAGAACAAGGCAAAATACCGACTCATTCGCTTCCCTGAACAAAAGCTGGTCCAACAGCACCCTGGATATCCTCGTCCGCTACCGTGACAGTACCCAGGACGGCAGAGACGACACGTTTGCTCAGTTACCCCAGATCACTTACCAGCACCAAAGGCAACCCATTGGAAAAAGTTCCTTTCTATTCAACCAGGAAACGAGTTATACGTCCTTCCTGTTGGATTTAAACACGGATCCCGTGGTGGATGACCAGTTTCAGGTTCACCGGTTTGATTTTCATCCACAGATATCCCGGCCCATCCCCATCGCCCCCTGGTTGGCATTCACACCAACTCTGGGATGGCGTGAAACGATTTACAGTAAAGGTTTATCACCCGGTACAAGTAATAAGCGCACAAGCTCTTTTACTCGTGAGTTAATTGATATCAACGGAGCGCTTGAAGGCCCAAAAATAAACAAAATATATTTTCTTGATGGAACCAGCAATACCAAAATCAACCATGTCATTGAACCCCGTGTTTCTTATGATTTTATTCCCAATATAGATGAGAACGATCGGGCTAAAATTAGAATAATCGATGGAATAGACTCCATTAAACAAACCAGCATAATAACTTATTCTTTAACCCAAAGACTTTTAAAAAAGAGTGGCGGTCAGAACGAAAATGCTCAAACCAGGGAAATTTTGCGGTTTGATGTCAGCCAGAGTTTTGATTTCAACAAGGACACGCAACCAATAACTTCAATAAACGATGGCAGAGCTTTTTCTGATGTGCGGTTTGACCTCGACAGCCGACTTTATGATGGTTTGTTGATAAACTTAGATACGACCTATAATATTTATGACGGCCAATTACAAACACTCAACTTTGAGGTTGGAGTAAAACCCTTAAAGGATGTATCCCTGTTTGCAGAAAGAAGGTTTATCCGCGAACAATCGACTTTTTTTCTAGGATCCATATACTGGGCCTTCAAAAAGGGTTGGCAATTGCAGGCGTCGACGCGGTATGACGAATTGACGGAAACGTTTCGGGAAATTGACTTGAGCCTGTTGTATGACAATCCATGCAAATGCTGGGGATTTTCCGCCGACTGGATCAATAGAGATATCATAACTGGCGGAACCCGCCGAAAAGAGAGCAAGTTCCTGTTCACCCTCACCCTGCGTGGCATCGGAACAGAGGGTGTCGGCGATAGCACTCTGAAACATATTCACCGCAGGTTTTGAAAATAATGTCACGACAGTCCCTAATCACCGCTTCAGAAAAACTGGCCGAAACCGCCCTTAAAATTGGAGCCATCCGGATTAATACAGACAATCCTTTTACCTGGGCCTCAGGATATCGAATGCCCGTTTATAATGACAACCGCCTTCTGCTGGGAAATGCCGACCATCGTCTGCTAATAGCCAAAACATTTCAAAGCCTGCTGAAAAATAAGAAAATTGAAGCCGATGTGGTTGCCGGAACCGCCACGGCTGGCATCCCTGCCGCCACCACCCTGGCCGACCTGATTAAAACGCCATTGATCTATGTCCGCAACTCTCCAAAAAAACATGGGTTGCAAAACCAGATCGAAGGGGTTCTGCATAAGGGACAACATGTCATTGTCATCGAAGATCTTGTGTCCACTGGAGGAAGCGTTCTCAAGGCCGTGGAAACTATCCGATTAAAGGGAGGAACGGTTCAACATTGTTTATGTGTTTTTACCTACGGATTCCGGGAGGCTGAGGACCAGTTTGCCAGGACCGATTGCCAATTACATGCCCTGCTGACATTTGAACAGCTCATTGATTTCGGAGCAAAATCCGGAGCTCTGACGGAATCGCAAACATCCCTGTTACGCCCCTGGTTCAAAGACCCCTTTAAATGGGGAGAGCGCCACGGATTTCCCCGGAAAAAGTGATAACTGGTGGAGAATTAAGATATTTTCTACATGGACCCATGCCCCTACCGCAATAGGACACATAGTTATTGACAGTTTACTCGTTTGATAATAATATGACCGATTCATGTGGGCGGGATTCTGATATCCCGCTACCGAACTTTAAATTCAGCGTTTGAAAATGACCTGGCCTAGGGCTCGGGTTTTAAATTTATTTCTTCAAAGTGACACAATGGAGGTTTTCAAGGATGGGTTTATTACAATTGGGACCAATTGGATTATTACCCCCTTCAGCCGCATCGCAGGGGATTTTTCAACCCGAAAAAGGTAGTGGCTACCAATTGGTTGAAGGGGAACACGTCCCGGAAGACGAAGCGATTAAAACGGCGGCGCAAAAACTGTTGACTCTGCGAAATCCGACCCTGTTTCCCGGACCCATGATTGTATGGGGATGGACTGATGAAACGATCCATAAGGCAGAGTTGATTATGGATTTGGTCAGGGAGGTACCGGGTATGAATGTCATCCCGATGCCCGATTACCGGCCGATCTATCCGAAAATTGATGCGGAAGCAGTGATCAATCCCTGCCATCCCAACCTGACCATTCAGCACAACAAAATCCACACTTGCGTCTTTATAGGTGTGCACTGTCACTTCGCCAACATCACCCTGAAGATGATCCGTGCGAATACTAATTGCTACACCATGGCCTTCTGTCAATATGACGGTCATGAGGATGCCCTTTTATCCATCAGGGATATAGATGGTGCTAAAATTATAAAAATCACGCAAGCTATTAAGGACGCTAAAAAAGACGGGGTTGAGCCGTGGGCGCTGACTCCAAAAGGAAAAGCAGAGCTGGAAGAAATCGCGGCCGGGAAAGCAGAAAGGGCTAAGACCACTAAAGATAATGTGAGCTTGTTTATGGGTGATTTGGCGCAAGGCCTGGACGAAAACTCCGAATAAGGTTGTCGCTGAGCTCTGCTTCAAGAGTTTGA
>JADFGI010000168.1 GCA_022567815.1 Nitrospinota bacterium | reverse complement strand
AGCGCGGGCAGTGCCTGCGTCGTCACCCCGTCGGGTATGGATTCGGCCAGCTCCAGCGCCTCCTCCCGGCTGGTAAACTGATAGCCAGTGGTGAAAAGTTCCGGCAGGACAAACAGGTCGGCGGTTTCTCTGGCCAGGAGGCGAACCACATGCTCCAGATTTTTCGCGACCTCCCCGAATGGGGGATCATTTTGTACAAACCCTACTTTCATATTACGCTCTTTGTGTCTGATATTTGGTGAGGAACAGGATAGTGGATAAAATGTCCGGGTGACAAGGAGAAAATTCCAATCTTATTTCTTGCGCAGAGGGGGGGTAAAACGGAGATTATTTTTTCAGGCGGGACAACTGCTGGCGCAGTAAGTGATCGATCAGGGTGAGGGCGACCATGGCTTCCGCGATGGGTACGGCACGGGGGCAGATGCAGGGGTCGTGGCGGCCTTCCACGCTGATGGTGGCTTTTTTACCTTTCAGGGTGACGGTGTCCTGAGTTTTGTTGATGGACGAGGTGGGTTTCATCACCAGCCGGACGACAATATCCTGCCCATTGGATATGCCTCCCAGGATGCCGCCCGCATGGTTGGTACGGGTGCTGATTTTTTTACCTTTCAGGATAAAAGCGTCGTTGCATTCGGAACCCAGCATTTCAGCGGCCTCGAAGCCCACGCCTATTTCGACTCCTTTCACCGCCGGAATGCTCATCACGGCCTTTGCCAGGTCCGCATCCAGTTTATCAAAAACAGGTTCCCCAAGCCCTGGAGGAACTCCCTGGGCGATCACTTCCACCACGCCTCCGGCGGAGTCGCCTTTTTTCCTGACCTTCATGATGTGGTCGATCATTTTATCGGTGACGTCTTTGTCGGGACAACGGATGATATTGCGCTCGATTTCGCGAAAATCTATTTTCTTGGCGCGTAATGGCCCGATTTGCCGGGTATAACCGATGACCTTGATTTTATGCCGTGCCAGGAGTTTTTTGGCGATTGCCCCGGCGGCGACCCGGCCCGCGGTTTCCCTGGCGCTGGCCCGCCCTCCGCCTCGATAATCACGCATGCCGTATTTCATTTGATAGGTGTAATCGGCGTGACCGGGACGATACAGGTCTTTTATCAGTTCGTATTTCGATGAATCGACGTCGTGGTTTTCCACCCACATGGAAATGGGGGTCCCCATGGTTTTGCCCTTGAACACCCCGGACATGATGCGCACCTTGTCACCTTCCTTGCGGGTGGTGGTGACTTTGCTTTGACCGGTTTTCCTGCGGTCGAGTTCTTTCTGGATGTCCGACTCCTTGAGGGCAAGCCCCGCCGGACAGCCATCGACGACCACACCGATACCGCCCCCGTGGGATTCCCCCCAGGTGGTTATCCTGAATACTTTTCCAAATGTGCTTCCCGCCATGATTTTTCCGCTTTAAATCCCACCAGTTGGTTTTATTCCCCGCCCCACTACGTGGGGAGGACTCCTCCGCGGAGTGCGCCTGCCCCCGTGAGGGGGAACTTGCTCACGCCCCACTACGTGGGGAGGAAGCTTGGGCCTGACGCTACGCGAGGCCCTAAAAACATACGAGGGGTACGTTTGCTCACGAACCCCGTATGAATCTATAGATTAAAGGAAAACTATTTGATTCCTCAAAAACCCATAGCACGTTAATTTTAGGTCCAGCCCCCAGGCTGGTTGGGTCCAGCGTCACGCTGGCCGCTTGCGGCGGGGTCGTTCATTAAATGGGAACCAGGTCATTTTTTGCGATGGCCTGAAACTGACCTAAGGAGAATTCAACGCACAACTGCACGTCGAGATTTTCCGATTAGACAGGGAGTCTGGGGAGGGGAGTAAATAAAACCTGGGACTGGAAACCAAACGAATCATTGGCTTTCAAAACATTCCGGGAAACCAGGAGAGCGGTGGATATTGGGAGATTAATTCCTGTCCACCAGTTCCCGTAATTCCTTACCGGCTTTGAAAAAAGGTACCTTTTTCGCGGGGACATCGACTTTATCCCCTGATTTGGGATTTCGCCCGACTCTTGCGTTTCTTTCACGGATACGGAAACTCCCAAATCCCCGTAATTCAACCTTTTTCCCTTCGCTGAGCGATTCGGTGATGCTTTGAAATACGGTGTTAACAACTACTTCGGTTTGTTTCTTGGTAAGATCAATTTGGTTTGCCACCTTTTCAACCAGTTCTGCTTTCGTCATTAACAAGCCCTCCGCCAAGCGAATGAATTATTGATGGAATTCACAGGAATAAAAACTAGTCGGAAGTATAGCATTAAAGTCAATGAAGTCAAGCCCTTTGAATAGCTGGTTTTGGATAATTTCCACTCAATTAGAATTAACCCATATTTAAAGAGCGAAAATCACGGTACAGTCCAAAGAAATTGCAGGGAGGGGTAGATATAGGGTGAGAGAGTCTCTGTCAGATTTTTCTTAAACGAGGACTGCAACAGCCAGTCCAGGAAAGGCATCTTTTCTTCCTTCTGGACGATTTGTGGAGCGCCCTCGATACCCGCCTGGGTGGCAAGGAGATCAATAGCGTCCTGTAATCCCCCCAGATGATCGACCATCTTTAACTCAAAGGCCTGGCGTCCGGTATACACCCTGCCGTCCGCCAACCGCTGGACATCCTGGATCGGGAGATTCCTGCCTTTTGCCACGTCTTCCACAAATTGCTGGTGCACATCGTCCACCAGATTTTGCAGTAGTTTTCGTTCTTCGCTGGAAATCGGCCTTACCGGGGAACCCACATCCTTGAACGCTCCACTTTTAATCACTTCAGGCCGGATGCCGATTTTCTCAATCAGGTCCTGAATATTGGAAAAGGCCATGATCACGCCGATACTTCCGGTC
Source organism: Nitrospinota bacterium (assembly GCA_022567815.1). GTDB lineage: Bacteria > Nitrospinota > Nitrospinia > Nitrospinales > VA-1 > JADFGI01. Next base: position 4,024 of record JADFGI010000168.1, on the reverse strand, counting down.
AAAGTTCCGGGGTTGGCAAAGATCGTATCCGCGGCGCTGGCAATATAATAACCGCCGGAGGCCGCGACACTGCCCAACGAGGCAAAAATCTTTTTCCTGCCTTCTTCCCGAATGCGTGTAACGGCATTGTAAATTTCCTGGGAGGGCCCCACGCCGCCCCCCGGAGAATCAATCCTCAAAATGATCCCCTTCACCTTCGGGTTGTGTTGGAAATCCCTCAGTTGCTGAACCGTTACTCGCGACCCGGTAATCATCCCCCGGATTTCCACAATGGCGATCTGGTTGTCGGATTCCAGAATGCCATCGGAAAAGAAGGACCCGAAGACGGAAGAAACCACCATTAGTAAAAAACCTCCGCCGAGGAAAAGCAATAAAATCCTGCCAAAGGATCTTTTACTTTTTTGCGGTTTATTGATATCCATGTGAATTACCCACTGTTTCCTTCCTTAAAGTTATCAAACGCCGCCTGTTCTTTTGCGATTTCTTCAACGCCCAGGTTTTCTTCAAAAGCTTTAATGCTCAAAGCGATTTTTTTACTGGCAGTATCCACTTTGATGACTTTAGCTTTGATGGCGTCGTCCACTTTCACCACCTGTTCAGGACTGGAAATTTTTTGGGAACTCAATTGGGAAATATGAATCAACCCTTCCAGTCCGTCTCCAAACTCCGCAAACGCGCCAAACCCCGTCACTTTGATAATGGTTCCTTCGACCTCGGTGCCGATGGGATAGTTTTTCGCGATGTCGTCCCACGGATCGGGTTGAAGCTGTTTGACGCCGAGGGAAATCCGGCAGTTATCCTTGTCGATGCTGAGGACAACGGCTTTGAGCAAGTCCTTCTTTCTTAATATTTCGGAAGGATGTTTGATTTTTTTCCAACTGAGGTCGGAAATATGAATCAGACCGTCCACGCCGTCCTCCAGTTCAATAAACGCACCGAAGTCCGTCAGGTTTCTTACAATTCCTTCGACCTCGGTACCGATGGGATATTTTGCATCAATGCCTTCCCAGGGATTAGCTTCAATCTGCTTCATGCCGAGAGAGATTCGCTTTCTTTCTTTATCCAGAGTGAGCACCACAGCCTCCACTTCGTCGTTCAGGGCCACCATTTTGCTGGGATGTTTGACGTGCCGGCTCCAACTCATCTCCGAAATATGAACCAAACCCTCGATGCCTTTTTCCAGTTCCACGAAAACCCCGTAATTGGTGATGCTGACGACTTTCCCGGTGATTCTGGTATCCACGGGAAACTTGCCCTCAACCTCGACCCACGGGTCGGGGGTGATTTGTTTCAGGCCCAGGGAGACTCTCTCCTTTTCTTTATCATATTTAAGGACCATCACCTTGACCATGTCGCCAATGGCAAACATTTCCGAAGGATGATTGACCCGCCCCCAGGACATATCCGTGATATGCAACAGGCCGTCCATGCCGCCAAGGTCGATGAACACGCCATATTCGGTGATATTTTTGACGATACCTTCGATGAGGTTTCCCTCCTCCATCTGCTCCAGGGTTCCCTCGCGCAATTGTTTGCGCTGTTCTTCGAGAAGAATCCTGCGGGAGAGGACGATGTTCCCGCGTTTTTTATTCATTTTGATAATTTTCATTTTGAACGTTTCGCCAATCAGCTTTTCGAGATTGCGGATAGGACGCAAGTCGATCTGGGAACCGGGAAGGAATGCCCTGAGGCCGATGTCAACGGTCAAGCCTCCTTTGGCTTTGGCCACCACAACCCCTTCGATGGTTTTATCGGCTTCGTAAGTTTTCACCAGATCGTCCCATATTTTGATCTTGATGGCTTTTTCCTTGGACAAAACCACGTTGCCATCGTTGTCTTCCACACGTTCCAGATAAACTTCAACTTCCTCTCCCATGGCAAGAGTTTTTCCGTAATCGGGAAACTCATGCAGGGAAATGATCCCTTCGGATTTGAATCCCACATCCACAACGATATGGTCCTTGCTCATCTCGATGATGGTTCCATGGATGATTTGTCCTTCCTTGAACTGGCCGAGGCTGTCACTGAAATAGGCTTCCATTTCGTCGTAGGAGACTTGATCTTCGGAAGACAGTGGCTCCCGTTTCTCGATGTCATCCAAATCCATTTGGGCTAATAGGGCGGCGTCTTTTTTCATGATCTGATAAATCTCACTTTCTGTTGATAATTTGGGTGGGCGCTTGTTCAATCCATCCCATTATTTGGTTAACGACTTCATTTAAATCCAGATTCGTAGTATCCATGCAAATGGCGTCTTTAGCCGCTTTCAGCGGAGAAACCTTTCGGTTCCTGTCTATTTCATCGCGTCGCCTGATCTGTTCTATGATCGTGTCGAGATCGACTTCCTGGTTTTTACCCTGCAATTCCAGGAAGCGGCGTTTACCTCTTTCTTCGGGGGTCGCGTCCAGAAAAAATTTTCTTTCCGCCCGAGGGAAAACCACCGTACCAATGTCGCGTCCCTCCATAACGATGGAACCGCTTTTCTCCATATCCCTCTGCTTGGCGACCAGAATTTCCCGGACTTTTCCCAGGGAAGCGACGATGGCGGCGTCCCGGTCAACGGTTTTGCTTCTCAAGAGACTGGTAACATCCTCACCGTCGGCGACAACGGTTTGCCCCTCCGGTCCAGGAACAAATTGTATGCTCTGGTTAAGGGCAACTTCGGCAACTCCTGTTTCATCGCTTAAATCCACCTGCAATTGCCGTGCTTTCCAGGCCACGGCCCGGTACATGGCGCCGGTATTGATATGCCGGAACCGCATTTTTTGGGCGATGATTTTTGCCACCGAACTTTTCCCGCTTCCGGCGGGTCCGTCAATTGCTATGATCATTCACTTTTCACGTCAGGCCCCGCCACGCGGGGGGGACAAGTTAAAGGCTACGCTCGCTATGCTCGCCAGCCCTTATTTATAAGGGCCAGCTAATGGCCTGAAACCATTTTTAGAGATACCCTTACTTTTCACGTCAGGTTCATACGATATTTTTTTGCCGTCTCAAAGGTTTGCTCCAGCAACTGGCTGTCCTCATTTTCAATCAGGTTGCGGACTTGCTGGAGGGTTCCCTGAAATTTATCGATCAGGTTCAAGACCTGTTTTTTATTGGATAAACATATATCCCGCCACATAGCCGGGTCGCTGGAAGCGATTCGGGTGGTATCTTTCAGCCCTTTACCGGAAAAGGAGGCGATTTCATCGTGGTTTTTTGTGGATATTCCGCCGATGGTGTTCATTAAAACATAGGCAATCACATGCGGCAGATGACTGACCGCGCCGAAAATATGGTCGTGTTCCTCCACATCCATAGTGATGACCTGCATCCCCATCTGTTCCCATAGTTCCTTGATTTTCGCCAGGGCGGGAGGATTGGTTTTCGATGTTGGGGTGACAACACATTTTTCATTCTGGAATAAATCCGGAGTTGACGCTTCAAACCCAGATTTTTCTCCTCCGGCTATCGGATGCGATCCGACAAAATAAACCGAGTCCGGCATCAAGGCCTGGATTTCGCCCACTAGAGGTTTTTTGACCGATCCCACATCGGTGACCAGGCTACCGGGTTGCAGGAAGGAAACCATTTCCCGCACCAGCGGGGTCATGGCGCTCACCGGTGGACAAAGGACGATTAAATCAGCTTTGGCGACCGCCGCCTTAAGGTCGGTTTCGTAAGAGTCGATGATTTGGAGAGCCTGGGCCTTTTCCAGCTTTGCCTGGTTTCGCCCGAAACCGACTACTTTGTCGGCCAGCCCGCGTTTCCTGCAAGCCTGCGCCAATGAACCGCCCAGCAGGCCCAGGCCGATGACCGTTATTTGTCTAAATAGGCTCATAATTTATCTTTCGCCTCCGGAAAGGACCCCAAAACTTTCATGAACAAACTTTTTTTTCTGAGACTGTCGATCACCCTGGTAATATTCTGGTCTTCGTCATGGCCTTCGAAATCCAGGTAAAACAGGTATTCCCAGGTTCGGTGTCTCAAGGGCCGGGATTGAATTTTTGTCAGGTTGATTTTATTGCGGGCGAATATTTGC
>JADFGI010000167.1 GCA_022567815.1 Nitrospinota bacterium | reverse complement strand
GCCGTCAGCTGAAAGTGGAACGATTGAAATAAAAAGTTAAGTGATATTTTCTGTTAAACTTTCCTTAAAATAGGAGGTTGTTATGAATAAGAAAGTATCAATCCTCAGAAACCTTATCCAATCTGCATGTTTGGATTTCGGTAATGACCCACTCCCACAGAAACTGGTTAATTCTTAATGAAAAGTTTCCAATACTTGATCCGCATCCAGTGATGTAGTCAAATTGTAGTCAAATAACCGGAGATATAGGGGATCACCGGACTCTCCGGAAAGAAACTTGACTCCGATCTGGTCTCAATATCAGGAATGAAATCAATTGATTAAGTGAAATCAATGAGTTGCGTCAAGACTCTCAAAAAGAACACACCAATCTTTGGGAGCAGGGGGTCGGAGGTTCAAATCCTCTCGCCCCGACCAGTAAAGTTAAAGGGTTACCGCAATCGGCGGTAGCCCTTTTTTTATTATGGGTAGTGTTTTGGGTAGCATTTCGGCCTGAAAAGGAATTTATACTCTCTCCCACTATAGTCCCGCTTTTTGCGGGAAATGGGTCTTAGCTTAGCCTAACAAATGAGAGAAATTTTGACGGTTATTTAATGTATTTGGTGTCATTATGAACATTGGAATAATTAATTTCTCTCATCGCAATTTAGGCAATGAATACCCCCTTAATTGACTACACAACCCTGGTTGGTATTGAATCCCTGTTTCGAGATGGCCCTTGTGACCCTTGGGCAGAGGAATCCGCTGGTAAACTCGCGGACCTATTTATTTACAGTGAGAAAGTACGTTACGGGATAGGGGTTCCAACAGAACCTTGGGCCGAGGATGATCTTCCTTCGGGGCCAACCCTCATAAGGGATTTAGCGCGGCGAGATTCAGACGTTTTTTTGTTGGAACAAAATCCCGCTTCAGAACCGCTTCAAATTAAAGATAATGAATTTAATGAATTTTTCCAGAATTTCAAGCCTGGGGCCACGGCCAACCAAGTGGGATTGAGAAAATGGATTTCGCTTCACCAAGAGAGATGGGTTCGGGAATTTCACAAGTCCCTAGTTAAGCGACAATACGTTTTTTCACTAGAAAAGTTTTTACAAGAGCCGAAACTTGAAGACCTCGAGCGAAAAATAGGAATCGAAATAAAGAAAATTTGTTACATTCTTGATACTCAATTAAAATATGCTATTTACGCCAAACTTGTTGGGAAAAACAATTTTTATCTTTGTCATCCAATCCGAGGTCGTGTTCAATTTCCGATAATGGAACGACAACGTTGTGATGACACCAAAACAATCCCATTGTCATTTGAAAAATATTTTAAGACCAATATAAAAGGAATGACTCAGGATGAATATACTACTTGAATCCACCCTAGTTGTTTACATAAATTAAGAGGTGTTATCTGGGAAGAGGGGTTCAATATTCTGAAATCAGGGGATATTGAGAAAGAACAAATACGTAAAATCTGCGTTAAAGCTGGTCTCCGTCCAAAGTTTAAATCAATAGAAAATGTCAAATTGGGAGGATGGAGCGATGATGCCTTAACCCTTTTAGGCATTAAAAAACTAGTTCGGGTCTCAATTTCAATTTCATCGCACATATGGAAGCACGGATTACCAAGTTCCGTTGGTCGGTATAGTTGGTTGGAAGAGGTAGTTGACTTTGAAGAAATCGAAGCACCCCTTGAATTCAAGAACTAAAAAATAACTTAAATATCACAATAGGTTAGGATATAGGTGGGTTTAAGATCACCTAATCTACGGGCAAACAGTTTATCGCCCGTCAAGGCACACCGTTACCTTAGGCTGGCGGCGATGTAGCCGCCGTCTATGGTGATGACGCTTCCCGTGGTTTTCTCCGCCGCAGATAAACGTACAGCGCCCCCTCGCCGCCGTGTTTGGGTTGCGCCGGGGTGAACGCGATCACCTTTTCCGCAAGCGGCCACACGGTCAGCCAGCGCGGGACCTCTCTTCTCAGCACTCCGGTTTCGGACTCGAACCAGCCTTCCTCTTCCCTTCCCCCGCCGCTGCCTTTTCCCGTGATCACCAGCAGACAACGTCGTCCCTGCTCGAATCCCCTTGTGATGAACTGAATCAGCTCGTTGTGCGCCTGGGCTTGAGTGTGGCCGTGCAGGTCGAGGCGGCCTTCGATGGGAAACTTTCCCTGACGCAGTTTTTCCTCGGTGCGCCGGTCGATACCGGCTACAGGGGGCGGCTCCTTTGGCGTATCCGGGATTTTGGAAGGTTGGGTCTTTGTCGCTGCGTCTTCAGGCTCACCGGCGGGCTCGCCGGTTTCCTCCGGGTCCGCATCTTTTTTCAGGGGCTTCACATCCTGCATGGCGGAGTGCCACAGCGTTTGGTCTTCTGTGTCCTGATTTTTCGCCGTCTTTGTTTTGCCGCGTTCCGTCACGAGAGTTCATCTCGGACTGGCCGCTATGTTGCCGCCGTCTATGGTGATGACGCTTCCTGTGGTTTTTTCCGCCAGCGCAAGGTCGAGGAAGCCTTGCGCCACATCGGTGTCGAACACTTCTTTCTCAAGCAGATTGTTTTTGAAATAATCGTCCGGCGTCAAGCCGCGCGCGGCTGATCGTTCTTTGATGAAATCGGGGGTGAACAGTCCCGTGCGCACCCGGTCGGCGTTCACCGCGTTGGAGCGGATTCCTTCCTTGCCGTAATCCAGTGCGTATTGCTTGGTGAGGGCCACCACGGCTGATTTAGGCAACGCGTACGGACCAAAATTTTTCCCTGGATTGAACGCCGCCTTGGAAGCGTTGAAAAGCAGAACGCCGCCGGTTCGCTGAGCAAGAAACAGTTTCACCGCCCGGGAAGCCAGGGCCTGATGGGCGAAGAAGTTCAAGTCGAAACTGGCCCGCAGTTCATCCGAACCGACATCGCCGATCCTTCCCTGCATGGCGTTGCCCGCGTTTGAGATCAGAATATCCAGTCCGCCAAACGTTTGCGCCAGATGATCGAAAGCTGTTTGAATTGCCTGTTCATCGGTCACATCCACCACATGGGTGACGACGCTGGCTTTAAGATCTTTTTGCAGACCCGCTTTGGCGGCGCTAAGCTGTTCGCCGTCACGATCGAGCAGAAACAAATTGGCGCCATGCTCGGCGAACAGCCGGGCCGTGGCGAGACCGATGCCCGACGCCGCGCCGGAGATCGCAACGACTTTGCCCTGCAATTTTTTGGGTTTGCTTTTCCCCAGTTTCGCCTGCTCCAGCGACCAGTATTCCATATCAAAAAGGTCGTCATCCTTGAGGGGCGTGTATTGCCCCACCGAAAAGGCTTTGTGAATGACGTCTATCGTGTGCTGGTAGATATCCGCCGCGATCCCGGTTTCCTTGACGGTCTTGCCTATAGTGATGAGGCCCACCCCGGCGAGAAGAATCACGCGGGGAAGCGGGTCGAGTTCTTTTTTCTCCACCACTCCGCGTGGGGCGAGTTTGCTCACGCCGTGCGGCGCTTCTTGATTTTGGTTCGAACTTTTTTGCCGAGCCTCCACCACTCCGCGTGGGGCGAGCTTGCTCACGCCGTGCAACGCTTCTTGGTTTTGGTTCGAACTTTTTTGCCGAGCTTCCACCTCCTTGGCCTGTTTGTTGGTTTGGAAATAATGATGATAATTTTCTATATACGTATCCAAAGACCGGGAAATTTCCTCCCACAGCGCATCCGGATCATCCAGAGATTGCAGATTCAGTAACAGCGGTTTTTGTTTAGTGCGGATGACGTGGTCGGGGGTAACGGTGCCTATCTGTGACCAGGTCGCGCACTCTTTACTTGAAGCAAACTCGTAAGCGGCGGAATCCTCTCGCTGGTGGACCGTCCACGAAAGTCCGGTCTGATCGGCATACAATCCGCGCAACACCGGGGCGACTTTGGCAAAAATTTCTTCACGGCCCAGAGCGATTTTCGATCCATTGGATGGCGTCAGGGATTTCTTTTTTTTCCCGGCGATGAATTCCTCGGCCAGGGTCACAGCCTCGATGTGGCGGTCGTAACTCTCTTTCGCCGTCTCTCCGAAAGTGAACAGGCCATGATTGACCAGGACTAGGCCGCGTACATTGGGATTTTTCTCATACGCCTCCGCCGACGCCTTGGCCAGCAGGAATCCGGGCATGATGTAGGGAACCAGCGCAAACGTATCGCCATAAATTTCACGGCATAGTTCTTCCGTATTCGGCTGGTTGGCGATCACCAGAATCGAATCGGCATGGGAATGATCGACGAACTTGTGCGGAAGAAACGCATGTAGCAGGGTTTCCACCGAGGGATTGGGCGAGGAAGCGTCCAATAGATTGATGCGTTGTTCGTTGACCATATCTTCATCACTGAGGCTATCCAGCTGTCTCAGTTTGAGCAGAGCGTCCAGCTTGACTCCCGGCAGACCGGGCGGTTCCAAAGTATCCAGATCCCATCCACTGCCCTTGACGTAAAGGGTCGGGACCGTCTCACCCACTCGGTTTTTTGCGGAGGACTTGACGGATGTGTTGCCGCCGCCATGCAGGACCAAGGCAGGATCGGCTCCGATCAACCGCGAGGTATACACTCGAAGTGCAAGGTCCTCTGAAACATCCTTGTAAGTTTTTACCGCCGCTTCGGCATCAGAATCATTCCATTGATTTTTCATTGCAATTTTTTCGTTTGTTAATGTTAACCGAAAAAGTTTCGGGCAAGAAAATCTCCCGTTCATTCATAATTCTATATTCTCAATTCTTTATTCTTGATTTATATATAACTTATATCCGCAAAACATGCTGATGGACAAGAGAACAATGACCGGAAAAAAGGTAAGCCAGGCAGAAAACCCGAACAAATACATGAAATACCACCAGAAATTCGGCGCGTTGACGGCGAGGCCTTTTTCCAGCACCTCGTTATCCGAGGTCCCCAAAAATGTTTTTCCGGCCAGAGCCTGGGTTACCAGTTGGTCCACAAATTCCTTGTCATGCAACCGTTTGAAAACTTTGGCCACTTGCTTCACCTGGCCGATGAGCGGAGAATACGCCGGGGAATACAATAGCATGTCGTGAGCCTTTTCCTGATACTGCTGCCGCAAATCGTAATAGTAACGGGAAATATTGACCGTCACCGAAGGGATTTGAATCAAAAACCCCAAAATCATGACAGCCACGATTCCTGCTCTTGCCTTTCCCTTCGCCCCTTCCAAAAGAAAACCCACAGGTAGAATTAGATACGGAAGCACTACAAGCATCAATCGGGGTCCCCAGCCCGATCCGCCATACCAGCTGTGCCAGAAAGAAAAAAGCAACAGGTGAGCCAGAATGATCCATCCAAAAAGGAAGGACATTTTGCTTCTTGTTTTAATAAACGCCGGCAGAGCCAGACAGCCAACCAAAAGAAGAGGATTATATAAAAAAATGGATTTTCCGGGGGAAAAAAGAATGCCGAACAATCCGGTCCATCCCTCGGATCCAAATCCTTTTTCATACCCCGTTTCAAAGAAATTCTGAAATCGAACGTAATTGTATAAAAAGATAAGACAAATAAAACATGCAATGGGGACCAGAAACCTCGCCGCATCAAGAACACGGTCCGTGAGGTTCCACGATTGAGATTTTTCTTTAGCGAAAGTCAGGTAAAGTAGAAAACCGGGAACCACCACCAAGGTGGCCAACCGGAAGGTCGAGGCCAGGCCAAGGAAAACTCCCGCCAACAGCAGGGTCCGTGTATTTTTTGCCGCATCACGCCCCGTCAATAAAAAAACGGCGGTCAGCATTAACAGGGAGGTTGCCGGTTCGCTCATGAAATCCTCAGAATAAAACCAGGCAATGGTAGACAATCCGTACCCAAAAGCCAGCAGAGCGGAGGTCCGGTGAGAAAAACCGAATCTTTCACAACCAAAACAGTAAATAAGCAGACAATTGAGGGCGGTTATCAGGGCATTGATCATGCTCACGCAAAAAAGGGTGGCATAAGACGGGGCCACTGGAAGCACCGATGACAACGCTTTTCCCGTAAGATAAAACGGCACGGCCAGCACGCTCATTCCAAATCCGTATTTGGAATACTTCTCCCCTTCCGAATCGCCCTGGCTGACCCGCTCGGTAAAACTCAGGCTGTGATTTTCAACCAGGCTTTGGGTGAGAAGGTACATGATTTTCCCGTCAGCCGATTGAATAGATCCCTGCCCCGTAAGCAGGTAAATGGATAAGAAAAAGAAAAATACCGCCAGTCTTTGTTTTCGTTTAGGACCAAGGTTCAAGCTGATGGGTGTTTTAAGGTTCATTCGATTCGACGAGGGGAACTCATTAAGGAAGGAAACGGGACCCTCATGGAGTCCAAATCTACTTCCGTTTATCATAAAATATGCTTGCGGTCAAAGCCTGTACGTTGGATCAATTTCTTTTCACAAATCCATTATGGATTTTTCCGGGTTCTATGTTAATCTCTCCAAACCATGCTGGCAAAAATTCACGTGACATACAAAAAGGGCGTTCTGGATACGCAGGGTCAGGCCGTTCATCATGCCCTCACCGCCCTTGGCTACGATGAAGTCAAACAGGTGAAAGTGGGCAAATATATGGAAGTCCATATAGAAGGTGTGTCCGAGGAAGAGGCCAAGGTCCGGGTCCGCGAAATGTGCGAAAAACTGTTGGCCAATACGGTGATTGAATCCTACCGCTACACCCTGTCTGCAACGGAATGATTATCCCCTTATCTGGGGGCACCTCGAAAAATTCAATCTGGACTATGAGACAGCCCTTTAAAATAAGGGGCTGGCGATTGCAAAAGCTAAAAAATATCAATTTTTAGAGGTTCTCTGAAAAATTCTATGAAGTGCGGCGTCGTTGTTTTTCCAGGTTCGAATTGCGACCACGATTGTTACCACATCCTCAAACACATTTTTGAGCTCGACACTCAGTGGATATGGCATAAAGACAATGCGGACCTCGATACCTTTGATTTCG
>JADFGI010000166.1 GCA_022567815.1 Nitrospinota bacterium | reverse complement strand
TGCGCCAGCGCCAGCGTGAGGCTGGCCCCGCTACGCGGGGAGGAAAAGCCTGCTACGCAGGAGGGCTGACGTTCGCTACGCTCACGAGCCCTTAGAAGCTATAATCCATCGCACGTTAATATTGGGTCCAGCGTCACGCTGGCCCCTTACAGGGGAGGAAGCTTGGGCCTGACGCTACGCGAGGCCCTGAAAATCTCCGGGTAATAAATTCAGTACTACGAAGGATTCCATCAGTCACAAACCCATCGCTCGTTAATATTGGGTCCAGCGTCACGCTGGTTCCGACGGGTAAGCTGACTGCCAGGCTTCAAAACCTCCCGTCATACTGTAAACTTCTTTAAATCCCTGTTCGGCAAAATACGCGGCGGCTCCCTGACTGGAAATTCCGTGATAGCAACAAACGACCAGGGGTTTGTCTTTATCCGTGTTTTCCGTGAACTCCTGAACATTGCCGTCATTCACAGAAGTAGCGGTGGGGATGTGCCCGCCGGAATAGGAGCCGGAATCGCGAATATCAACAATATTGACGTTTTTTTGTTCCAGCATTTCTTGCACCTTGTGGATGCCTATTTCTTGAAAGGGGGACATGGCTCCTCCATAATGATTCTTAAATCCCACAAGCACCCCGCAACGCGGGGAGGAGATGCGGGGCTGACCCCACTACGTGGGGAGGAAGAGTGGGCTACGCTCGCTTCGCTCACCAGCCCCACTACGTGGGAGGAAATGGGGGGCTGACGCTCGCTTTGCTCACGAGCCCCGAACAGCCATAAACCCATCGCACGTTTATATTTGCCCCAGCCCACAGGCTGGCGCTGGGAAGAGATACGGGCTGACGCTTGCGATATCCTTTCCATTGTCTTCATGCCCAGGAGGGGTACGCTGTACTTACGAGCTCCTGAGAACCTTCCTGATGAAAATGTCAGGATCAAAATTCCGTACGATGGAGGATTCAGTCAGCCATAAATCCATCGCACATCAATATTGGGTCCAGCCCCTGGGCTGGTGGGTTCATAAACGATATTATAACTTTAAACGAGATGCAAGAACATGGCCGAATTGAGTATTGCCGATCTGGAAGACGAATTAAAAACTGTGAGGGAGCAGAAGGACATTATTGGAGAGCTGAGGACATTAAGATGTTTAGGTTCTGCTTTTCAGAAAAATCGGCAGTTCACCAAAGCGGCGTCCTGTCTTTCCAGGGCTTTGAAACTGGTCAAAGAGAACGGAAATGCGGGGGACAGGGCGGTTGTTCATGCCAGCCTGGGGTGCGTTTACTGGGAAATGGCACAATTGAAAAAGGCAATGACGCATTTTCAGTCCGCGTTGGAAATTCAACAACAGTTTCAAGATGCGCCCGGTCAGGCAGATATCCTGACTATGATGGGAATTTCCTGCTGGCGCAAATGTCTATGGGAAGAGGGATTCTCGTATTTTCGTAAGGTACGGGAACTGTGTCAAATTCACGCATCGACAACCGCAAATACACCGAAGTATGGAGAATATGCATTTCTTGCGGAGGCTATCGAACGGGGAGTGGTGACTTTGCAAAACCGCATCCGCCTGGGCCGGGAGCAAGGGAGTCCATTGAAAATTCTGCAACCGCTTTTTTCAATGATTCCGCTTTATCTATTCACGGCGAGAAAAAACGAGATCGACCCTCTTTTGCGGGAGGCGGCCTCGCTGGCGGAGCAATTGCAGAAAAATGATATTCAGGAGGCGATCCCAAGGTTGCAGGCGTTGATTGCCAAATGGTGATCGCTCCCGGTCGATTTCTATTTCAAGGTTTCTTTCTTTTTCAGAACTTCCCCTATGGTGTCGCTCAACACTTTAAAGTCGAGGGGTTTGTCGACAAACCTGATATCTTCATCCCAAAGCCCATCTTGAAAATTCATTGATACCGTGGGATGAGTGAGCATAATAATCGGAATGTCATGATACTTCGAGTGCTTTCTTACGGTGTTGATAAATTCCTTCCCATGCATTTCCATCCTGGACCAGTTAGAGATAATAAGCTCGAAATGGCTACGATCGAGATAATCGAACATACAATTTGAGTTGACAGCGAGTTCGATATAATTAAACCCGCGATTTTTTAGTCCGGTCAGAACACGCAGGTTGGAAAGACTGCCGTCATCCACGATCAAAATCTTTACGTCCGAAATCATTATTCCATACCCCCAGTAGATGTTTCAGAAATTGGGAAATTGACGAAAACCACTCACCAGAGGTACCGGAGGAGGAGACTACCCTCAAACCTGGTGAGTGGAATCCGCCAAAAATTAAACAAATTTTCAACGTGTTAATCGTTGGATCAGGATGACAGTGTTTTGTGGCGATTCGGTTAAGGGCGAGTCACGTTCTTCATAAAACTGAGACTTTTGCATAAAAACGTGAGCCCCTCCTTCCAGCCTGTCATTCTGTGAGTGCCCACCGGAGAAGAGAAGGGGTTTCCCTCTCTCCCCCATTTTGGGAGAGGATTGAGGTGAGGGGTATCTAGATTTTCTTCCATGTTATAGGAAAAGCACTCTTTCCTAAGGGAGGGGGTAGGGGGAGAATCCTCCGTCACAGATAGGAACGGAAAAATCAAGTTGAAGAAGTCAACATGCCCGCATTATTTCATGACCAGGCTGACCACGATGCCCCCCATGACATCATTCAGTTTGAAGTCTTTTTTCGGACTGCCGGGATAGGCATTATGGCAATTTACGCATCCCTGGGTGACGGCAAAATCCGGATACACGGCCTTGAAATAGGTCTTCCTGCCTATTTTAGAGATTCCAATATAAGGCCGGATAGGGTGGGTTTCAACCGTTTCCAGGCCCGTGTGCTCAAACTCATTTGCCGGTCCATTTTGAGGGTTGATGGGCCAGAGGCTGATGAGTCGAAAATGAATGCCCAGTTTGCGTTTTTCCACCAATTGAGATGCGTTGAGCAGGAACTGGGCGGGAAGCGGCAAGGTTTTATCGGCCCACCAGTTTTCTGATGGCTGGAGGATGTTTTGGTTTTTTAGACGATCGACAATGTATTTTGAGTAAATCTCTCTGTCGGACGCCAGAACGGAATGCACATAATCCGAGATGATTTCTGGAGGAAATTGATGCTTGCCTAATTCAGCATGTTTTTCTTGTTTCCCCAGGGGAAGGTTGATGAGGATGCCGCCCATCACGTCCCCAACCCTGAAACTTTTTTTAGGACTCTTGGGGTGATTGTTATGACAGGTGACGCAGGATTCGGAAGTGGCGATGTCGGGATAAATAGCCTGATAAAACCATCGGTTTCCTTCTTTAACGATCCAGCTAAACGGTTCCTTGGGATTGCGGGCGATTTCCTGCAGGCCGGTTATTTCGTTCTTGGATTTTGGGGAATTTTTTTTATTGATGGGCCAAAGGCTGGTCAAATAATATCTCATCCCAATTCCCCGTTCATTGGATAATTCAGCCGACTTCAAAAGAAATTGCGCCGGCAGAAGAAGGGTGTTGTCCTGCTCCCAGTTTTCGGTGGCTTTTATTACACCCAATTTGCTCAACCGAGCGACGATATCATGAGAATAAACCCTTCTGTCGGCTTGAATAACGGCGTGGATATAATCGGTGGCGGTTCGCGGCGAGAGGCCCGGACGAGTCCCGGTGGAACCTGCAAATACGGGAAAGGATGTAATCAACAGGAGGAAGGCGATCAGGGCATTCAATAGCAAAATGCTACAGCGGAATTTGTCGGTAGCCATTATTTTACCCCCCTTTATGGGTGGAGATATTGGAATTAACTTATTCTATAGAAAAAATATATATCCTCTGCATTCCTGCCGCAACCGCTTCCCGGTAGAATTAATTTTGTCATTGATTTTTTTAATGAAAGAGGGGCTTAAGAGGGTGTGGAGGGCAATTATTTTGCGGACGGAGAGAAATTTCGCGGTCACTCCTGACGGGAGAGGAAAACGGAAAGATCCGGTTTAGGATTGATTGGGACGAGGTCGGGGGACTTTCTTTTCAACCTTCAACCTGGTTTTGTAACTCGTTTTCTTGTTTTTGATTCAAAGGAAGTTCGATAACAAATGTGGCGCCATTTTTCCCATCACTTTTGGCTTCCAAGGTTCCTCCATGTTTTTCGATGATGGAATAGCAAACCGACAAGCCCAACCCGGTGCCTTTATCTTCCGGCTTGGTGGTGAAAAAGGGATCAAAAACTTTTTCCAGATGTTCTTTTTTGATTCCCGTCCCTGTGTCAATAAAACTGATTTTCAGGGCTGTGTCGCTTTCTTGAGAAGTCGAACCGTTTCCATATGCGGAGCTGGAAGGATTTGTGGAGTTACACATCTGGGTGCGAACCGTGAGTTTGCCGCCGCCTTGCATGGCGTATTTGGCGTTGTTAAGGATATTCAGGAAAACCTGGCGCATACGGTCTTTGTCCAGGAGGAGTTTGGGTAAATCTGGAGAAAATTCCCGCACCACTTCAATTCCTTCCAAACCCATTTCCCCTTCAACGATGGACAGGACGGATTCCAAGGCATCGTTGATTTCGGAGTGTTTTAGATCGACGTCTCCTTTGCGGGAGAATTTCAATAACCCGTTAATGATTTTTTCGATCCGGTGAATTTCCTCCGTGATGGAACTCAAATCTTCCTGCAAGGCCAGGTCGTCCTTGCGCTCCATTTGCAGGGTCTGGGAATATCCAGATATGATGTTGAGTGGATTGAGTATTTCATGGCAAATGCCGGCAGCCAGGCGACCGACCCCGGCCAGTTTTTCGGAACGTAAGATTTGATTTTTGGCGGTCGTGAGTTTATTGACGGACGCTTGCAATTCCTGGTGAGCCACCATCAGCTCCTGGTGGGACTTTTTCAACATTTCTTCGGTGTGTTTTCTCCGCTCGGCTTCCTGGTGAAGTCGAATGGCGTGCCTGATTGATTTGGTCAGGGACTCACTGGTTAACTTGCCTTTAGTGAGATAATCGGTGGCACCGGATTTCATCGCCTCAACCGCGATTTCCTGATCTCCTTGCCCGGTAAGGACAATGATTGGTGTGGTTATTTGTTTTGATTGGACAGTGCGTAACAGTCCGATTCCATCGCCTTCACCCAGGCGGTAATCGCAAATGCAAATGTCATAAGGGGTCGTTTCCAACTTCTGGATTGCTTGATTTTGAGATTTGGCGCGGTCCATGGTCGGTGACGGATCGGTCAATCCCTCCCGAATAAGGTCTTCAATTAAAAACGCATCATCGTCATCATCATCGACCACCAATATTTTGAGTGCTTCCCGTTTCATATCAGAGCCTTATTGTGGAAGCTTGACTGTGTTCAGCCAATAATTGAACACAACCCTGACCGTTTCCACCAGCTCGTGGAATCGGTCCGGCTTTTGGATGAAAGAATTGACTCCCAGATCGTAGGAATGAGTGACATCGATTTCCGCCGAAGATGTGGTCATTACAATTACCGGTATTTTCCGGAAATCAGGATTGGATTTTATTTCTTTCAGAGCTTCCCTGCCATCCTTTTTGGGCATATTAAGATCAAGCAATATCAAACCCGGCAATTGCCCGGACGAACCATTGTTTCCATTCAATCTGGAGGATAGGAACTCAAGGGTTTCGTTGCCGTCTTTCACCCAATGCACTTCATTATTGACCCCGGCCTCTTTCAAAGCCTCCAGAGTCAACAAATAATCGTCCTCGTCATCTTCGGCGATGAGTATGGAAAATGGTATTGACTTTTGGTCCATTATTGCATCCCCGAGTATGGGCCGGAGAGGTGGTGAATTTTCCTAACTTTTTGAAAAATTAGGCGATAAACTAATTTTATTATATCATGTGTAAAATATATTTACACAGTAATTGTAAAATTTTAAGATTTTTCCTTTGTGCCTGGGATTGATTGACCCCAAAGGCCTAAAGTTTGCTGTTTTACTATTACGTATATTTTGAACCTTTTTATTTATTTGGTATGCGGATATATTCATTCTTTTTGGTATCGGTTTCTTTTAGGTTTCCTTTAGCTTATAAATTTTTTCCGAATGATATTTTTATCTTTTGGAAAAAATTAAGGGAGAGTGCAAATTATACTCCGGTGATGCAAAAAACATGTTTAGGAGAGGGAACCCTTTTCTAAAAAGAGAAGTTTGTTCCAACGCGCAGGCTGGTGAACTTTATAGGATTTTATTGGATAATAAAATGGTGGAGCTAAAGGGGAAAAGTTCGAACCAAAAATAGAACGCGTTGCCCGTCGTGAGCAAATTCGCCCTCTGCGGAGGAGTGGGGCGGGGACTACCGAATAATCTTCATAACTTATTATATTTAAAATATTATGTTGGATTGGTTTTTTGTGGATACCCCAAAAGCTACCTCCATGACTATTCATTAGTCGTCCCCGCTAATTCCGCCACTACCCGGCAAAGATTGTCTGCACATCCTATCTGAACAATAATAACGGCACCTTGCAAGACTTGATCAATGATGCAGTTGTGCTTCCAAGCAACAGGCTGTGCATGCGTGAATGGCTGTACGCACCTGTGATCAGGAGGTCAATTTCATTTTCCACCACGTAAGAGGATATCACCTGGTCGGCGTGATGGCTTTGTTCCGTTTTGAGTATGACAGTGAACCCGGCAGTGTGCAGTTTTCGCTCGGCTTCGGACGTTTCGATATCGCCTTTGGCGCGTTCCACCACCAGCAAGTGACATTCCAGTCCATTTTTGAGTAAAGGATGTTCGGTAATGTAGTCGATCGCTTTACGCACACTGTCTTTACCATCATAGGCAATCAAAAAACGTTTGATCGGACGGATAACGGAAGACACGATAAAGAGGGGTTTGTGGATTGCGCGGGCCACCTTTTCCAGGTTGGCGCCTAGAAAAACAGAATTCATGTCAGCATGCTCGCCACGCTTGCCCATGAAGATCATCTCAACAGAACCTTCATATTCTTGAATGGTTTCAACCA
>JADFGI010000165.1 GCA_022567815.1 Nitrospinota bacterium | reverse complement strand
GGGCTTGTATGTTTTCAGGGCCTCGCGTAGCGTCAGGCCCAAGCTTCCTCCCCACGTAGTGGGGTCAGGCCCAGGCTTCCTCCCCGTATAACGGGGCTGGTGGGATTTATCTGTAATGAATTGGAACCTATGCCGACAAATTCAAAACAATAATTTTCAGGGTGATCTGAAATGGCTAAAAAAGATTTTAACGTGATTGTCATTGGAGCAGGATCGGCAGGGTTGGTCTCCTCTTATATTGCGGCGGCGGTGAAAGCCAAGGTGGCCTTGATCGAGAAACACAAGATGGGCGGCGATTGCCTCAATACCGGTTGCGTTCCCAGCAAAGCGCTTATCCGCAGTGCAAAAATACTTTCCTACATCAAACGCCATAAGGACTACGGGATCAAATCCGCCCAGGCGACTTTCGATTTTGCCGAAATCATGGAACGTGTGCAGAAGGTGATTAAGAAAGTGGAACCGCATGACAGCGTGGAACGGTTTACCAGCCTCGGGGTGGACTGTATAACCGGCGACGCTAAAATCCTTTCGCCTCATGAAGTGAGCGTGAATGGCAAAACGCTGACCACTAACACCATCATCATTGCTACCGGTGCGCGGCCCACAGTCCCAAAAATTACGGGAATGGACAAAGTTCCCTATTTGACTTCGGACAACCTTTGGGAACTGCGGGAGTTGCCTAAAAGATTGATCGTCGCGGGAGGCGGTCCCATCGGTTCGGAACTGGCCCAGTGTTTCGCCCGTTTGGGAAGCAAGGTAACCCAGGTGGAAATGTTGCCGGATATTATGAGCCGGGAGGATGATGAAATCAGTCAGGCCATCCGCAAACGGTTCATCGAAGAAGGCATCGACGTCCGCGTAAATTCAAAATGTAAGGAAATCGTTGTTGAAAATGGCAAACAATTCATGTTGATCGAGAAAAACGGAACGACTGAAAAGATTGAATTTGACAAAATCCTGGTTGCCGTTGGGCGAGCGGCCAACACCGGAGGATTTGGCCTGGAAGAAATAGGCGTCAAGCTCAACCAGCGGGGAACGATCGAAGTCGATGAATACCTTCGAACCACGACGCACAAAAATATTTATGCCTGCGGCGATGTGGCGGGACCCTATCAGTTCACTCACACTGCGGCCCACCAGGCATGGTATTGCGCGGTCAACGCCCTGTTCAGCCCGTTTAAAAAATTCAAGGTGGATTACCGCGTCATCCCCTGGTGCACCTTTACCGATCCTGAGGTCGCCCAGGTGGGCCTGAATGAAAAAGCGGCGAAAGAAAAAGGCATCCCTTATGAAGTCACCCGATACGGAATCGACGATCTGGACCGTGCCATCGCCGACAGCGAAGATCATGGAATCGTCAAGATACTCACCGAGCCAGGCAAGGACAAAATTCTGGGTGTCACCATCATGGGGTACCATGCCGGGGATCTGATAGCGGAATATGTCCTGGCCATGAAACATGGGTTAGGGCTTAACAAGATTCTTGGAACCATTCACATCTACCCGACGATGGCCGAAGCCAACAAATTCGCCGCCGGAAATTGGAAAAAGGCCCATGCACCAGAAGGTCTCCTCAAGTTGATACAAAAATTCCATAGCTGGCGACGCTGACCCCACTACGTGGGGAGGAAAATTGGGCTGACCCCGCCATGCGGGGAGGAAAAAGTTCTATACAGCAGGATTAGTCAGCCAAAAACCCATCGCACGTTAACTCTGGGTCCAGCGTCACGCTGGCGCGTTGCGGGGTCAGATCTCAATGAACAAACCATCTTCTTGTTCCACAACCTTATAGGTGGGCATGACGGAAGTGTGGTCAAATTTGCAATACCCTTTTTTGATACTCCAAAGGCATTCCTCGGTCGAACAAACTGCAAATAGTCCCCGGAGTAATCCATTTCCCAGACTGCCGCCGCACTTGGTACATAGGTCGGCGATCACATAATATTTCCCTTCGGCGTTGAACAGGGCAAGGACATAATCTATATGGGTCCAGGGGTGTTCCAGGTGAATTTTTTTCCCGGTTTCTGCTGAAGGCGCTTCGGAATAATCAGAAATTTTCACTAAAGACATTGAGTCGAATCATCCTTTCGGCAGATAGGGACCGAATCGGTCCCGGTAATACTTTTCCAGGTCCCAGCGAAAACGGCCTTTCAAGTGTGGAAGTTTCTCGACGATTTCGTGGTCGAACTTTACGTAATTTTGGGATCTTTCTTCGATATCGTCCGGCCTGATTATGTTAGCGTCCAGATAGGAATCTCCCATCGCCGATCCGGCGACGATGAGACCCTGCCCCATTTTAATCCATTTGCCTAAAATCATCCGTTCTTCGTCAGATCCTTTTTCCACTGCCATAACCTGTTTTTGTTCTCCCCAATTAAAAAATTTAATCTACAATTGTGGGCCAAAAGACCTGCGACCAGGCCGGAATTTCCCAATCCGATAAAAACATCGGTAAATAAGGTATCCCGACCGATTAAAATATTTACCATTTAATAGGCTGGATTGTTGAAATTTAATGTCCCGATAAGGTAGCATAGATCGCGATCCGTTTCCAAATTTTGACTCTCTAAAGGGGACCTCGAAAAAGATTGAATTTTTAGAGATCCCATGAACCCTTTTTCAACTGAAAAGATAAGGAAAAAGCATGTCCTCAGAATCCCCATCAGCAAAAACCGCCGAAGAATTGTTTCAGGAAGGATTAACCGCCGGTCGCATCAAAGACAATGCCGCCGCCCTGGAATCCTATAAAGAAGCCGTCAAAATCGACCCCGACCATTTCATGGCCCAATTTAATTTGGGAATCCGATACGGCAAACTGCGCATGAATCTGGAAGCGGCAAAATGTTTCCGCGAAGCTTTGCGCCTGAAACCGGAATCCCCGATGGTGCATTACAGTCTCGCGGTGGTCAGTAACCTGATCGGTGAAATTGATGAATCGTTCCTTCATTATAAGGAAGCAATTCGAATCAATCCGGAGTTTGCCAAAGCCCACAGCAATCTGGCGATGCTGCATTACTCGTTAAAAAGAGGCAAGGAAACCATTCACCACCTGATCGCCGCCCGGAAATTTTTTCAGAAAAGCGGAGACGAGTTCATGGGGAAAAACGCCATCGACCTGCTTCAGGAATGTTGCAGGGAATTTAACTTGACGGAAGAAGAGTGTCAAACCCTCTAATCTTGCCGCCAGCGACCAGCCTGATGGCTGGCCAGCGTGACGCTGGACCCAGTGTTAACGCTCTATGGATTTATGGCTTTTCGGGGCTCGTGAGCGAAGCGAACGTCAGCCCCACTTTTCCTCCCGCGTAGCGGGAATCGCCCTCCGCGGAGGAGCCCGTGTAACGGGGTGTAGCGGGGCAACAAATAATATGGGAGAGCGATGGATTTCGATGTCGTCATAATTGGAGGCGGGTCGGCAGGCTACGCGGCGGCGCGGACGGCCCGGCAGGCACAAGCCAAGGTCGCCATCGTGGACCACGGTCCGTTAGGCGGATTGTGCATCCTCAAGGGATGCATGCCCACCAAAACCATCCTCAGGTCGTCCGACATGATGGCGCTCCAGCGCAGGTCGCGGGAATTCGGCCTATTGCCCGTTCAGGCGATAGCGGATCTTGCCGCCATCAATGACCGGAAAAACCGCATCATCGGCGAATTCACCCAATATCGCGTCGAACAGTTGCAAGACCCTGGTTTCACTTTGTATGAAAACACCGCCTCCTTCCTTTCGCCCCAAGAAGTACAAGTGGGAACCGAGACCCTTCGCGCCAAAAATTTCATCATCGCCACCGGTTCCAAAATCGCGGAATTCCCCGTGCCCGGCCTTGCGGAAGCGGGATACCTCACCAGCGACGACGTTCTGGAAATGCGGGATGCTCCTGAATCGCTGATTGTGCTTGGAGCCGGGCCGGTGGCAGTCGAGCTGGCTCAGTTTTTCTCACGCATCGGAGTCAAGGTAAGTCTGATTCAACGCAGTCAGCATATTTTATCCAGCGGCGACGAAGACCTGGCCCGCGCCGTCGAAATGCGGTTCCGCGAAGAGGGAATGGATGTCTATACCGGAACGCGAATCCTGGATATTGCCCATAATGGCAATGATCGTATTCTCCGGTTCGTGCATGAAGGCCGGGAAAAAACCGTCCGCGCCGAGAATATCTTGCAGGCGCTGGGCCGCCGCCCCAACACCGACGGTCTCAATCTGGAATCAGCGGGAGTCGAAACCAATCATAAGGGAGCCATCGTGGTGAACTTAGAAATGCGCACCGGGCAACCACACATTTTTGCCGTCGGCGACGTTAACGGACTGCACGAAATCGTCCACATCGCCATCGAGCAGGGAGAGATCGCGGCGCACAACGCCGTCCACCCCGATAAGCCGCCTCGCCAGATGGACGACCGATTGAAAACCAGCGTCGTGTTCACCGATCCCGCGGTTGCTGGAGTGGGGTTGACCGAAAAGGAATGCCAGGCACAGGATATCCCCTACCTCGTGGCGTCCTATCCCTTCAACGATCATGGGAAATCAATTTGCATGGGAGAAACCCACGGTCATGTGAAAATATTGTGCCACCCAAAAACGGGCGAAGTCATCGGCGCCCATATCGTCGGACCCGAAGCCGGGGAGTTGATCCATCCGCTCATCACCCTCATGTATTTCCACGGAACCGTTCACGACCTCGCGAAAATTCCGCATTACCACCCCACCCTGTCCGAAATCATCACCTATCCCGCCGAAGACCTCATCGAGCAATTAGCCTGATGGAATGGATAAGTCAAAGTCAATATGATGAAATTTTTTATATCCCTTCCAGTTTTTCGGCGAGACGGTCCATTTCTTCCTGCGTGTTCAGTTCGGTGGCGCAGAGTAACAGGCTGTTCGGAAGTTCCGGGTAGTGGGTCTTTAGGGGGACTCCAGCGAGGATATTCGCTTCCTGCAAAAGGGTGTCGCGGATTTCCTCGGCGGGTTTGGGGCATTCCAGGACGAATTCGTTGAAGGTGTCGGAGGCAAAGCGGATTTTATAGCCCGCCAGTTTTGCCAGTTTGTTTTTGAGGTATTCGGCTTTTCTCAGGTTCAGCTCCGCCAGTTCCCGCAACCCTTCTTTTCCCATGACGGACAGGTAGACGGCGACGGCCAGGGCGCATAGCCCCTGGTTGGTGCAGATGTTGGAGGTGGCTTTTTCGCGGCGTATGTGTTGTTCACGCGCCACCAGGGTCAGGGTGAACGCCCTTCTGCCTTCCTGGTCGACGGTTTCGCCGACGAGCCGGCCTGGGGTTTGCCGGAAATATTTTTCGCGCGTGGCGAAGAAGCCGACATAGGGCCCGCCAAACGACGGCGCCAGCCCAAAGGACTGCCCCTCCCCTACCACGATATCCGCCCCTCTTTCCCCCGGCGGTTTGAGGATGGCCATGGACAGGGCTTCGACTATGTTCACGATGAACAGGGTTTTTTTGTCGGCCAGGAATTCTCCCAGCGGCTCTAACTCCTCGATCACTCCGAAGTAGTTAGGGTTCTGCGCGACCACGGCGCAGGTCTGGTCGCCGACGTTTTGCGCGATGAAATCGAAGTCGACCTGGCCGTTTTCCTTGACGGGGATTTCGATAAGGCGCATATCAAACCCGCGCAGATAGGTCTCGACCACCCGCCGGTATTCGGGGTGGACGGAACGGGCGATGAGGACTTCGCCGCCGCCATGGACCCGATGCGCCATGAGGACGGCTTCCGCCAGCGACGAGGCGCCGTCGTACATTGAGGCGTTGGCGATATCCATCCCCGTCAGCATGCATATCATTGACTGGAACTCGAAAATAGCCTGCAAAGTCCCCTGGCTGACTTCCGGCTGGTACGGGGTGTAACTGGTCAGAAATTCGCCGCGCAATATCATGTGGTTGACCACTGCCGGCGAGTAATGCCGGTAACACCCTGCCCCGAGAAAATTCGCGCACTCTTCGGGGTCGAGGTTGTGTCTTTGCAAATTTTTCATGTGGGCGACAAGGTCTGGTTCGGAAAGGCTTTCTGGCAGGTTGAGAGGTTTTTCCAGGCGCAACGGCGCGGGTATGCTCGCGAAAAGTTCCTCAATATCCGCGGCGCCAATTTTGGCGAGCATGGCTTTAACGTCTTGCGGGGTGTGGGGTATATAGCGCATTGGCGGGTTCCGGTTATGTCCTTTCTTTATGACGCTTCTTCCCGGATGAACTCGGCATATTTTTCGGCGGACATCAACGCGTCCAGTTCGCCGGCGTCGGAGATTTCGATTTCGACCAGCCAGCCTTTGCCGTAGGGGTCCTGGTTGACCAGTTCGGGTTGGGCCTCGAGTTCTTTATTGGCCGATGTCATGGCGCCGCTGACCGGGGCGTACAGGTCGGAGACGGTTTTGACGGATTCCACGACGCCCATGGTCTGGCCCTGCGTCAATTGAGCGCCGGCCGGTGGGGGTTCGACAAAAACCACGTCGCCCAGCTGTTCCTGGGCAAAATCTGTTATGCCAATTGTCCCTTTGCCGCCTTCGACTTTAATCCATTCATGTTCTTTGGTGTACCGCAGGTCTGCAGGGATTTTCATCCTTCTTGGTCTCCTTAACGCAGTAATTTTACTGCGCGTTATTTTTTAACGCGGCTGGCCACAAACGGCAGTTTCACAATTTCCGCGGGAATTCTCTTATCGCGGACAGACACTTCCAGCCTGGAGCCGACGGCGGCGTGTTCAGAGGATACAGAACACAAAGCCACGCCGCAATTCAGCGACGGCGAAAATGTGCCGCTGGTCACCTCGCCCACCGGCGCTCCCTGGCGCAGGACCGGATAATGCGGCCTGGGCACGCCGCGTTCCAGAAAGCGGACCCCCACAAGACGGCGTTTGGCCCCGGCGTCCTTTTTTTGCTGTATGGCGGCCTTGCCGATAAAATCGTCCTCCTTCTTCAGCTTCACGACCCAGCCCAGCCCGGCCTCCAGA
>JADFGI010000164.1 GCA_022567815.1 Nitrospinota bacterium | reverse complement strand
TATGATTTTTTACCCGCCATTGCAACCTGCTTTTTTAACTGGCTCACCCGGTCATTGCCAGCAGGATGCGTGGATAGATATTGCGTCCATGTTGATGAGTCTTCTTCCTGGCCGGCCTGTTCGGCTTTTTCTCCCTTGGTCAATAACTTCTCCTGCTCCTGGAGTTTTTCAAATAGTCGCACCATTCCCGACGGGTCGATCCCCGCTGTCAGGATCATGTCCATGCCCTGCCGATCCGCTTCCCGTTCCATATTCCGGCTGTGGCGCAGTCCATCGAGTTCCCCCGCCACATTCAACGCCATCTCCATCGTGCCATTCATATCCCCGACTATCAGCGTCAGCAGGATCGCGGAAGTCAAAGAGCGGATGATGCCGCGTGTGGAATGACGGAGCACAACGTGCTGGATTTCGTGGGCCAGCACTCCAGCCAATTCTTCCGGGGATTCCGCGGCATTCAGTAATCCCTGGAAAACGATGATGCGCCCGCCCGGCAGGGCGACGGCGTTAATCATTTTATGCGGAGAAATAGTGATGCGGATGTCATAGGGTTGATCCGGGCCGGAGGACAAAAGACGATCGATGATGGCTTGCAGGACTTTCTCTTTTGCCGGGTTGGGCGTAGGAGCCAGCCCTTTCGGGAGCCCCTGCATTATGGTTGTGCCAAGTTTTTCTTCCCAGGAAACCGGGACCTGCATCGCCACCCGGTCGGACAACTCAGGGATCACCACCTTCCACAATCCATACAGGAACAGCGGAATGACCAGGACGGCCAAGGCCAAGCCCACATGCCTTGATCCCTTCACCCACTGTAAAGACGAATGCAGAGAGACCGTTGAAGTTTGGCGCAGGTTGAGAAGAAACGCGGGATCATCCACCGTCAACGATTCCAGCCGATTGCCTTCCGGGTCCGCTACGAGACGTTCCAGGTGGAAAGGAGGGTTGTCTCCTGCCGACGCGGAATTGCGGCGTAAATCCGCGTAATCCCAGCCAAGAGTCCGGCCCTCAGGAAGCGATAACGTCATTTGCCGGGGAGACAAATTTACCGTCACACGATGCTTGCGGGCGCTTAGGCCATCAAAATACGCGCCCGTGAATTGTAGTTTGCGGGCGCTCATCTTCAGGGAATGGTGGAATAAAAATCAGCCGACATCAACGGGGATATCGAACGCGTCCAACGCTTCTTCGCCCACAGCGCCGCTTTCTTTCATCTCCTGGACCACGGAATCCATATCGACATCCCCTTCCAGGGTGAGGTGTTCGGTGAAAAATTTCTGGTTGCGAACGACCACCCAGGGGTAGCTCAATCCAACAGTGAAAACCAAAAGCAAGACGTTGACCAGATTCAAAACAAATACTTCCCCGCCGGTGGCCGTGAACCGAAAATGTGCGTTGCCAAACCTCGTATGGGACCACCGATACCGCTGCATATAGGCACTGAACCAGATCCAGTAAATTCCCATAGTGATGATTGAAAGGAAAATCGCCAGCACGTATTTTCCAAAAATTTCTTTGCCCTCGCCGGTGAACTCACCCTGCAAATTGCCGAACCAGGAGTTTTCCCGCCAGAAAGCCTCCGCCTGCATACGGAAAAAAGGCCAGTACAGTCCGAGGGTGATGGCGGTCAGGAATCCGCCTTTCATGTAAATCATCATGGCTTTCTTGCGCTCTCCGCGAAAGGAGAAACGGATGCCGCGCCAGGCAGTGCGTGACAACCGATAACGCCAGGCCCCCACCATTAACACCGGAACAAGAGGCCAAAACAATAAAGGCGCCAGGCCCCCTGCCATCTGCCCGATTGGACCTCCAACAGCCTGGAGCACTCCCAAAACAATCATGAACGGTATCAACATTCCCATAAATTTCAAAAACCCCCGAAACAACTCCTTGCCCGTCCCCTGGTAAGAAAAAGAATCTCCGGCAAAAACCGTGTTCGACCATAAATACTGGCGGACCTTAGTTTTCGCCCAAAAGCGGTAAATCCCCAGAGTTACAATCGTTTTCAACAAATTGACGAAGGTTATGCCGAACAATTCCTTACCTTGGCCCATAAAGGCAAAAGGCAAACTGAGTTCGGATTCCGAAGATTCGTATTGGTTCGCTGGTATCTCCTGCTCAGCCAGGGAGTCCATCGCATCGTCATCCGTACTGTCGAGAGGCTGAAGGTCCACCTGAAACCCGAGACTCTGCAAATAGGCCGCGGCGGGGCCTGCCTGATGGTCGGAAATTTTTCGGGCGAATTTCCAGGGCCGCCCGTCCCGCAACTTATCCACAACGGTTTCACTCTGTTCCAGACTCATCCGGAATACCTTGGCTAATTTTTTCGCCGCCTGATCCGGGTCCGACCCGAACCAGGAATTCAACGTTATCTGGTGACTCATGCAGTCCTCCTGAATGTTCTCATCTGAAATGTTTTACCAGGCGGCCAGCGTGACGCTGGCTCCTCCGCAGAGGGCGAGCTTGCTCACGCCATGTAACATTTTTTGCCAGCCTGGGGGCTGGATCCAATATTGACGTGCGACCAGCGTGACGCTGGACCCAACCAGCCTGGGGGCTGGACCCAATATTGACGTACGATGGATTTATGGCTGACCATATCCTCCATTGTGCCGCATTTTTTATCCAGAGGTTTAGGGGCTCGTGAGCGTGGCGTACCCCTCTCCTTGTATGTTTTCAGGGCCTCGCAGGGCCCAAACTTCCTCCCCGTGTAACGGGGTGAGCGTAGCCTAGAGTTTCCACCCGTGTAACGGGCCTCCCCACGTAGTGGGGGGGTTATAAAACCCACTGGTGGGATTAAAAGATTATAAATCCTCTTGAAAATCAAGAAAAGTCGTAAGCCATCTGTTGCTCCGCCCAACCGAGAAAACCGTCCTCAACCGGGTTGCCGGTAAAACCATCCGTTTCTTTTACCCACGATGCCGGTTGGTCCCAGTTGTCTCCATAGTGGTAAAGAAACATTTTTTTGCGGACGGATTCCGGCAGTGTCATCAATTCGTTATAGGAGGCATGAATGCCGCCCTGAAACAACTGGCAATCGTGAAACATCAATTCGGCAATCTTTGCATACTTAAGGGGATATTCCGGTTCAAACATGGTATCTCCGGAAATCCACACGCGCCGGTTGATAAAAACGCCGCTACACCATTGCGAATCTTCAATTCTGACAGCAGTATCGGGAAAATGACGGGTCCTCATGATAGAAATCTCAATGGGGCCATGCTGATAATTCCAAACCATACCGCCATCGGCCTGGTCCGCGGAAGGACGCTGGACTTTGAAAAAATCTGCCAGTCGCAGAGGCCGGCCCTGTTTCGATTCGCAGTATTCCATTCCGCCGGCAAGGCTCTTGGCCCACAAATCTTCCTCATAGTCGGGCAATATGATCATTTCCGGTTTGGAATTTTTAGACAAATATCGGTTCATGAGCCCGATTTCTTCAAATCCCCCAATATGGTCAGCATGGCTGTGGGTCGGCAGGTAACATTTGACCTGCAACACATCTAACCCAATATCCTCAAGGGCCAGAGGACCCTGAGTCCCGCAATCGACCAAAACATGATGGTCACCCTGAATAATAAGCATATTGGACTGTCTGCGTCTTTTCGCGAAAGCCGCTCCGGTGCCAATGAAAACCACACGCAAATGACCATCCGTCTGCAAAGGAAGGGGTTCGCCATTTTTACATATCTCGTTTACTGTGTACACAAACCTCTTCACCTCTCCAGAAAACCGGATTCGCACAGGAGATCACACCCATTAGACCATAGGATATCCGATAATTCTTTAAAATACAACAACATGGGGTATTACTTCCATCTTAAATATTGTTATGCAAGTAATGGATAATATAAAGGAGGCTATTACAAGGAGTTTTGGCGGCTCTGGGAAAAAGACTATCCAAAGGCCGAAGATTAAGAAATAGTCTATCAGGCGGGATGGGAAGGTTTGTGAGGAATATCCTTAATATACCTTTTTAAAAGACAAAACCTTGAATCAAGTGTTATGATGCATTCATGCAACAAAAAATTCTCATTCTCGACTCCAACCGGCCATCGATAGAAACCCTCCGAAAAACCCTGAAATATCAGGGCTATGAGATCATTGCGGCGTACACTGTCCCAGAGGGGCAAAAACGGCTGTTGGAAAAACAGTTCCATCTCGTCCTGGTGGATGAAAAAATTGTTGCAAATGATGGACAAAATTTTCTGGATTTTTTGCGCCGCAAGTTCCCCGGCCTTCCCGGAATTGTCCTGATTCGCCAGGGACTGCCCCTGGACGTGGAAGAAAACATCGAAAAATCAGGTTATCATCTTATTTCCCAATCCCAGGGGCCACGGCCCTTGCTGGAATTGATCCATGAAATATTCAGCCACGAAACCAAGGAAAGCGAAAATTACGATTCCCAGACCGGGGCAGACAAACCCTTTCAATTGCTGGGAGAAAGCCCGTCTATCCTGCATCTCCGTGAGACCTTGCGGATAGTTGCGGAAACCTCCGCGGCGGTTTTACTGCGCGGAGAAACCGGAACCGGAAAAGAACTCGCCGCCCGGTTTCTGCACGCCCACAGTCCCAGAAGCCAGGACCACTTCATCGCAGTCAACTGCGCCGCCCTGACGGAATCCCTTCTGGAAAGCGAACTTTTCGGCCACGAAAAAGGCGCTTTCACCGGGGCGCATCGGCAAAGGCTGGGTAAATTTGAATATGCCGGGTCGGGAACCCTTTTCCTCGACGAAATCGGTGAGATATCCCCCCCACTGCAGGCCAAAATGCTCCGGGTTTTGGATGAGCGGAAATTTGAACGGGTAGGAGGCAACAAAACCATCGACGTTCAATGCCGGGTGATTGCCGCGTCCAATATCGACTTTACCAAAGCCCTGGAAACAGGCCGTTTTCGTGAGGATTTATATTACCGCCTCAATGTCGTTTCCATCGACCTGCCTCCCTTGCGAGACCGGGCGCAGGATATCCCGCTTCTGGCGCGGCACTTTTTAGCCGAAAAATCCCAACGCCATAACAAGCCGGTCACGGAAATTTCCGCGCAGGCCATTGATGACCTTAGCCAATACGGGTGGCCGGGCAATGTGAGGGAATTGGAAAATATTATCGAACAAGCCGTGATTCTTGCCAAAGGCAAGGTGATCGACCGCTTGCCCCTGCCCGTGCAAAAGATTCCATCCTCTGGCTCAATAATGAAAGCCATTGACCAGGAAGACCTCACCCAAATGACGCTGAAGGAATACATAGCCGACATCCTGCAGGAATCCGAAGCCCGTTATTTTTCGGCCTTGTTAAAACGGCACAAAGGCCATATTTCCCGAACGGCGGAAACTGCGGGAATCGACCGCAAAACCTTTTACCGAAAAATCAAACAATGCGGCATCGACCCAAAAAAATACAAACCACGCAAATGAATGAAAATTTTGTAGCTTTTATTCAACTATATTCCTTTATTTTGTAGCAATATTTCCTCATTATCTTCCAGCCAACTATCTTCGTAATAATAAATATCCGGTAACCCCTTTTAAATCAGGATGTCCATTGATTTTCCCGGTCTTGGCACATGAATTGCTTTAATTAAACGAAACTCCTTTATGAAGAGGCCGTCAATTCCGTCTCTTCCGCCATCCCCTGTAATTTGAGGAACACGATGCCCATTCTTGATCTATCGAAAATGACCAAAGACGAGCTTTTGCGGCTCGCCGACAAAATCAAAATCCCGGTGAAGAAAGCTATGCTGAAAGGGGAAATCCTGACGGTCTTGAAAAGAGAGACCAGAAAAGCCGCGAAACTCGCCGAGGCAAAAAAAGCAAAAGCCAAGTCACAAAAAACGCCGTCCAGATCCGTTCCAAAGAAAAAAAGAAAAAGATTTTATGCGCGGAAAAACCCGGTCTCCCGGTCAGCATCTCCTTCCCCTTCAAAGTTTAAGGGCAGTAAGGGATATGACGTTCGGTCCCTTCAGCCGAAATTTGAACTGGAGGACATGGCTCAGGAAGCCAAGTTCATCATCGGCAAACCGGACATCCGCGATGAATCCCATGGGGAAATTTCCCCTGAATTACCTTTAGATTACGGCGACAACAAAATTGTAATGCTGGTTCGCGATCCTTACTGGTGCTACCTCTATTGGGAACTGCAAGAAGGGCATATCGAAGACGGGTTGCGACGGCTGTCCCGTTCGCGGAACGAGGTTCGCCATGTATTGCGTGTCCATCCCGCCTCTGGCGGAAAAGCCCCTTTTGACGTCGATGTTGATTTCAGACACCAAAACCACTACCTGCAATTATCGCCGGGCGCTTCCTTCTACTCGGAAATTGGCCTGCTAGACCTCGAGGGCAATTTCGCCGCTCTCGCTGTTTCCAATACCGTCAGCCTCCCCCTGGATGGCCCATCTGAAATTATCGATGAGAAATGGATCACCACGGACGAAAATTTTGAAGAAATTTATATCCTGTCCGGAGGAGAGGTGGCTGAAACCGAAAAAACCAGGGAAGAATTCAGGCAGGTGGGCTCTGTCGAATTGCAAAAAGCCCGGCTGGGACAAAGTGGGGTCGGTTTGAATATTTCCTCCTCAGGAGTCGACAATTTTGGGTCGGCCAAAATCCAGAAACCATCGCAGGAAAGGAGTTTCAGTTACTGGCTGAACATGGAACTGATTCTATACGGCGGCGCGGACCTCGGTTCCACCATCAAGCTTTCCGGAAAAAACCTGGACCTGCGTCCCGACGGAACCTTTACCGTCCGTTTTGGCCTTCCTGAAGGAGAGCTGAAACTCCCGGTCACCTTTATATCGCCAGACCAGGCGGAAGTCCACACCATCACTCCGAATGTCACCCGGCGCACGGAAACGAAAACTGGAGGGTCCGATCAATGAGCCAACCTAAAGGATATCTCGCCCTGGTTTTACACGCGCACCTTCCATATGTCCGCCATCCGGAGTACGAGGAATTCCTGGAAG